>JAITLH010000065.1 GCA_031277995.1 Deltaproteobacteria bacterium | reverse complement strand
CCATGGAAGCCATTGAAAAATGGTGGAAAGAATCCGCCGAAAACCAAAAAACGCTTGGCCAAAACGTGACCGCGGACAAAAATTGGATCGTGGTCTTACCCGATGACATCCAATAGTTTAGCGGCCCATATAGTTTTTTTTGATTGATGGCGTTTAGAATTAGCCCGGCCTCCCCTTTTTTCGGGAGTCCGGGCTTTAAATTTTAACCGGGAAAATCAATTTTTCACTACTCTAAATCAGTGATTATCCCATTTTTATAAAAATAAAAACGTATTAATCTATCCTTAAATACTTCTTTATTAAATAAAAATATTTAAATTAATTTTTAAGTTAACTAAGTTTACTTTTAGATACAAAAAATTCTCAGCTCTGTTTATCATTAGACATAGCCCTATCTTTAACCTCCAAAAAAAACCACCTCCCATTTTAAAAACTGACCTGCCCCCAGCCCGGGCTCCAAAAAAAACCCCTCCCGTTTATCGCTTGACTTAGCCCCTCCCCCCCCGGCTCCAAAAAACCAGCCTCCCGTTTTAAAAACTGACCGGGGCACTTCCACCCCCCCTCCAAAAAATTTCCGGCGGCCGTTAAAAATTCCCCAAGGGCGATTTGGGCGTTTGGGGCGTTTTAATTTTAGGAGGGTCATTTAAGGGCAAATAAAAAATAAGCTTGATGGAAAGGATTAATTTTGGAGGGGGGATGGGTTGGGGGAGCGGCTGGGATCAAAATTCCGTCTTTTTAAATGTAACATTTTTGTCGATATTTGTCTTTTTTGGGTTAAAATGGGGAAATTTTAGGGGGGCGAAAAGGCGGGGAAGGGTCATTTTTTGACATTTATGTAGGAAAATAAAACTGAAGGGATTCAGGAATATGAAATTTAACGACATTTTTGTCGGTTAATTGGGCGGGGGCGGGGCGGGGCCAAGGAAAAAAGGCAATTAAATTGGGCGTTTAGAGGCTTGGGGGTGGGGTTGGTCCAGATTCTGCAATAGGGGGCCTGGGAACCAAATATTTTGGTTTTGGTTGGCCTTTGGCCCTCGGCGAAAGGTTTTTTGGTTAAGGAAAAACCGGCCCCCTGGGGTTATGGGCCGCGAAAACGACGGCGCGTTTAATCGCCAAACTTAAGGAGTTTTCCCATGAGACAAGTTGCCATATATGGCAAAGGCGGCATCGGCAAATCAACCACCACCCAAAACCTAAACGCCGGGTTGGGTGAGATGGGCAAGAAGATCATGATCGTCGGCTGCGATCCCAAGGCCGATTCGACCAGGCTCATTTTGGGCGGGCTGGCCCAGGAGACGGTTTTAGACACCTTGCGCGAGGAAGGCGAGGACATCGATCTCGAGCAAGTCATGCGCGAGGGCTTCCAGAGCATTCGCTGCGTGGAATCGGGCGGCCCGGAACCCGGGGTGGGCTGCGCCGGCCGGGGGATCATCACCTCCATTAACCTTTTGGAGCGCCTCGGGGCTTATACCGAGGATCTCGACTACGTGTTTTACGACGTTTTGGGCGACGTCGTTTGCGGCGGTTTTGCCATGCCCATTAGGGAAGGCAAGGCCCAGGAAATCTACATCGTCTGCTCCGGCGAGATGATGGCCCTTTACGCGGCCAACAACATCTCCAAGGGCATCCGCAAATACGCCAATACCGGCGGGGTCAGGCTAGGCGGGCTTATTTGCAATAGCCGTAACGTTGACGGCGAGGCCGATCTGGTCTCCTCGGTCGCGAAGGAGCTGGGCACCCAGATGATCTATTTCGTCCCCAGGGACAACATGGTCCAAAGGGCCGAGATCCACAAGCAAACCGTCATCCAATACGATCCCGATTCCAGCCAAGCCGGGGAGTATAGGAACCTGGCCCAGAAAATCGACGGCAACGACATGTTCGTCGTCCCCAAGCCTTTGACCCAGGACCGGCTGGAAACGCTTTTGATGGAGCACGGCCTCATTTAGGCGAAAAGGGGAAAAAATGCAGCTAATCAAGGCCATCGTCAGGCCCGAAAAGGCCACGGCCGTCATAACGGAACTTCTTGGCGCCGGCTATCCGGCCGTCACCAAGGTTGACGTCTACGGGCGGGGTAAGCAAAAGGGCATCGTCTTAAACGACATCCGCTACGACGAACTTCCCAAGCAAATGCTCTTAATCGTCGCCAACGACGAGGATCGAGACGACATCGTTGGGGTCATCATGCGGACGGCCAGGACCGGTGACGGTCACTTTGGCGACGGGAGGATCTTCGTCCTCCCGGTGGAAAAGGCCTGGACCATAAGCACCGGCAAGGAAGGGCTTTAAGGGCTAACGGATTTTTTTAGCCGGCCCAAAGGCTTGGCCCCGGCCGGGAAAAGTTAGGGAGAAAGATGAAAGAACTGATGGTCATAGTTAGATCCACCAAGGTGGGGCAGACCAAAAACGCTTTGGCCGGGGCGGGTTTTCCGGGCTTTACGTGCGTGCCGTGTTTGGGCCTGGGCAAAAAGCTCGTGGACCCGGGGCTTTTAAAGCTCATCATGGCCAGCGGCGAACTGCCGCTCACGGCCGCGGGGGAATCGATGACCGAGGCCTCCAGGCTAATCCACAAAAGGCTTTTTAACATCATCGTCGAGGATGGGCGGGTCCAGGACGTCATCGACATATTGATCGCCGTAAACTCGACCGGGCATCCCGGGGACGGTCGGATTTTCGTTTTGCCGGTCGAACAATCTTACAGCGTCCGGATAGGCGCCGAAACGGAGGCTTAAAGGATAATGGACGAAATCTGGATTTGGGCCCGGCCTGGGGCTTGGGCAAAAATAACCGCCAAATGGGAGAAAAGTGGGAAATGGCCGAAGTAAAAACTGAAATACTCGCCAAATACAAGGCCAAGGTCTTTAAGAGCCGCAAAGATCATATCCTTGAGGTGGATAAGTCCAAAGAACAAATCATCGCCGCCAACACCAGGGCCATCCCCGGCATCATGACCAACCGCGGCTGTTGTTACGCCGGCTGCAAGGGCGTGGTTTTGGGCCCCCTAAAGGACACCTTGGTTCTGACCCACGGCCCCATCGGCTGCGGCTTTTATTCATGGGGCACCAGGCGAAACAAGGCCAGGGCCGACGCTGACGGTTCTAACTACGTCCAGTATTGCTTTTCCACCGACATGCAAGAACCCGACATCGTTTTTGGCGGGGACAATAAGCTCAAAAAAGCCATCGAGGAAGGCTTTAAGCTTTTTAACCCCAAGAGAATCATGATCTGCTCGACCTGTCCCGTGGGCCTCATTGGGGACGACATCCACGCCGTGGCCGCCTGGGCCGAAAGCGAGTTTGGCGTAACTTGCGTGGCCTTTTCTTGCGAGGGCTATAAGGGGGTCAGCCAAAGCGCCGGGCACCACATCGCCAACAACGGCCTAATGAAGCGAATAATCGGAACCGACGACCGGGAATACCCGGCCAAATTCAAGGTTAACCTTCTGGGCGAATACAATATCGGCGGCGACGGCTGGGAAACCGAAAGGATCCTAAAAAAAATCGGCTACGGCGTCGTGGCCGTCTTTACCGGGGACGGGGCCCTGGCCGACATCGCGAGGTCCCATAAGGCCGATCTGAATTTGGTCCAGTGCCATAGGTCCATAAATTACGTGGCCGAGATGATGAAATCGGCCTTTGGCACCAACTGGCTTAAGGTCAACTTCATAGGCCTCAAATCCATCGCCCAAACGCTTAGGAACATCTCGGAGTTTTTCGGCGACAACCAAATAAAGGAGCGCACCGAGGCGGTTTTGGAAGAGGAGATGGCCGCCATATCCGGGGATCTGGCCCACTATCGCGAGAGGCTCCAAGGCCATAAGGCGGCCATATTCGTGGGCGGAAGTCGGTCGCACCATTACCAGGACCTTTTAAGGGATTACGGGGTCACCACGGTTTTGGCCGGCTATGAGTTTGGGCACCGCGACGATTACGAGGGCCGCCGGGTCATCCCCGACATCAAGGAGGACGCCGACTCCAAAAACATCGAAAACCTGGTCATAGACAAGGATCTTCGTTACCGGGCTTTTTTAAGTCCCGAGCGGGCCGACGAACTAAAAAACGCCATCGGCCTGGAAAACTATGAGGGCATGATTAGGGACATGGAGGACGGCACCTTCGTGGTTGACGATCTTAACCATTACGAGACCGAGGCTTTCGTCAAATTCTTAAAACCCGACATCTTTTTTTCCGGGATCAAGGATAAGTACGTCATCCAAAAGGGCGGGATCCTCTCGAGGCAGCTGCACTCCTATGACTACAGCGGTCCCTACTCCGGCTTTAAGGGCTCGATAATCTTCGGCCAGGATCTGACCATGGGCCTTTACGCCCCGGCCTGGAAGCTGGTTAAGGCCCCCTGGAAACAAAAGCCCATAAGCCCAAACCAAGAGGGCGAATCAAAAGAGCCGACAAATTCCGAACGTCT
The DNA here is from genome assembly GCA_031277995.1 of Deltaproteobacteria bacterium. Classification (GTDB taxonomy): domain Bacteria; phylum Desulfobacterota; class Desulfarculia; order Adiutricales; family Adiutricaceae; genus JAIRNQ01. Next base: position 15,149 of record JAITLH010000065.1, on the reverse strand, counting down.
TGGAGAAAAAGACCATGCTTGACCAAACCCCCATGGAAGTGATGGAGCGTAAGGCCCTTAGGATTAACCCCTTAAAAACCTGCCAACCGGTTGGGGCCCTCTACGCCGCCCTGGGCGTCAGAAGGTGCATGCCCCACAGCCACGGGAGCCAGGGCTGCGTTTCTTACCACCGGACCTTTTTGACCAGGCACTTTAAGGAACCGGCCGTGGCCAGTTCCAGCTCCTTTACCGAAGGGGCCTCGGTTTTTGGCGGCGGCTCAAACCTTAGAAGCTCGGTCAAAAACATCTTTGACCTTTACGATCCCGACATCATCGCCGTCCACACCACCTGCCTGTCCGAGACCATCGGCGACGACTTAAACTCCTTGATTCTCGAAATGGAGATCCCCGACGACAAGATCGTGGTCCACTGCAACACCCCCAGTTACGTTGGATCCCATATCCACGGCCACGCCAACATGGTGGCCGGGTTCATTAGGTATTTGGCCGACAAAAGGGCCCCGAAATCCGACCGCGTCGGCCTTTTCCCTGGTTTCGTCAATCCCGGCGACATAAGGGAATTTAAAAGGCTCCTTAGCCTCATGGACATCGATTTCATCACCCTTCCGGACCAGACCGGCGTTTTGGACGGGCCCATGACCGGGGTTTACGAGATGTTTCCCGAGGGCGGAACGACCATAGACGATATCCGGGCCCTGGGCGGGGTCAAGCTGGCCTTGGCCATGGGGGAATTTTGTTCAACCGAGCCGGCCCTGGCCCTAAAAACCAAGTGCAAGATCGATTCCTTGGTTATGCCCCTACCCATGGGCGTGAACCTTACCGATTCTTTTCTGATGGCCTTGTCGGAAATCTCAAAAAAGCCCATCCCAAAAGAACTTGAAGACGAGCGCGGCCGCCTAATCGATCTGATGCTTGACGCCAACCCCTACTTCCACGACCGGGAATGCGCCATATTTGGGGATCCGGACACGGTTTTGGGCCTAACGTCGTTAGCCTTGGAGCTTGGCCTAAAGCCCAAGTATTTGGTGACCGGGACCCCGGGCGAGGCTTTCGAAAAAAAAGGCGCGGCCCTCCTCGAATCCTACGGGGCCCTGGCCGGGGCCAAGGTCAAGGCCGCGGGCGATCTTTTCGAGCTGCACCAGTGGATCAAAAACGAGCCCGTCGATTTGCTAATCGGCACCTCGTATGGCAAACAGATCGCCAAGGCCGAAAATATCCCCTTCGTCCGGGCCGGTTTTCCCATCCTCGATCGCTACGGGCACGCTTACCAAGCCCTCGTCGGCTACGAAGGGGCGTTGAAACTGGCCGTCAAAATCGCCGACGCCATCATGGATCGCATGGATTCTGACTGCGCCGACGAGGACCTGGAGCTGGTCATGTGATTGGCCCGAAGGCCGCCCGCGGCTTTTGGGCGCCCCACCCCCGAAAAAATCAAAGCTTTTCCGGCAAAAAGTTTTTGGCCGGGTGACGCTTTTAGTTTTGGAGCCAAACGATGCCTCAAACGATATTGGACGAACGCCAGGATTCCATCGCCTTCAAAGGGACGGGGGAAAAGGCTAAGGGCGCCATCGCCTGCGGAAAAAATTCCCTCTCCGGGGCGGTCAGCCAAAGGGCTTGCGTTTTTTGCGGGGCCAGGGTGGTCTTAAACCCCATCGCCGACGCCTTTCACTTAATCCACGGCCCCATCGGCTGCGCCAGCTATACCTGGGACATTAGGGGTAGCTTGGCCAGCGAATCGGATCTCTACCGAAATAGCTACTCGACCGATCTAAGCGAGCGGGACGTGGTCTTTGGCGGCGTGGAAAAACTGCGCTCGGCCGTGAAAGAAATACACGCCGTTCATCGCCCCAAGTTAATGTTTATTTACTCAACGTGCCTGGTCGGAATCATCGGCGACGACGTCGATAGCGTTTGCCGCGAGGCCGAAAAACTTTACGGCATGCGGGTCATTAACGTCAAGGCCCCGGGATTCGCCGGCCACAAGGCCATGGGTTATAGGCTCGCTTGCGAAGCCATCATGAAAGCCATAAGCCCCAAACCCGAAACGGGCCGCCTCCCGCAGGCCTGGCCGGGCACGGTCAACGATTTGGGCGATTACAATTTGGCCGGGGAAGCCTGGATCGTCGAAAACTACTTTCGGGAAATGGGCCTTAGGGTTCTTACCACCTTTACCGGCGACGCGACGTATGAAAAACTCAAAAAGTCGACCCGGGCCTCCTTAAACGTCGTTCAATGCGCCGGCAGCATGACCTATCTGGCCAGGTCCATGGAAGAGACCTTTGGCATCCCCTACGTCCGGGTTAGTTTTTTTGGCCTAACCGACACCGAAAGTTCCTTAACCAAGGTAGCCGATCTCATCGGGGACCAAAAGGTCCGGGCGAAGGCGAAGGCCCTTTGCCAAAGGGAAAAAGAACTGGCCCAGGCCCAAATCGCCCCTTACCTGCCCCGCCTAAAGGGTAAAAAAGCCGCCATCTTCGTGGGCGGGGGTTTTAAGGCCATCTCGCTCATGCGACAGTTTAAGGAACTGGGCATGGGCACCGTTTTGGTCGGAACCCAAACGGGCACGGCCGAGGATTACGAGGTCATCGAGGGCCTGGCCGACGAGGGCACGGTCATATTGGACGACGCCAATCCCTCGGAACTGGAAACCTTCATGCGGGAAAAAGGCGCCGACGTCCTGGTGGGCGGCGTCAAGGAACGCCCCTTGGCTTTCAAACTGGGCGTGGCCTTTTGTGACCATAACCATGAAAGAAAAATCCCCCTGGCCGGTTTCGCCGGGGCGGTCAACTTCGCCCGGGAAATAAACCTCTCCGTCAATAGCCCCGTCTGGCAAGTCCTTAGGGAAAAAAGCGCCTGGTTTGCCGACCAATCGCCCCAGGCTTCCCAGGAGAGGGAGGCCGCCCAGGCTACCGAAAAACCCGAGGCCTTTGGGCCAAACGATTTGCCCAAAAGCTCGCCCGGCCACGCGCTCATAAACCAGCAGGTCCTCCAGGCCATAAGCTCATAGGCCCCCGGGCCATGGGCTTAAAAAGTTCGCCCCGGGCTTAACTTTTTAAAGAGGCCAAAGATTTTTTCGCCCCTCCCCTAAAACATGGCCAAGCCATGGCCAAGCGTTGGCCAAAGGTTGGCCAAACCGGGCCAAACGATGGCCAAACGAAGTGGGGGACGGGACTTTGAGGAAAAAACCCCAATGGGACAAAGATTAATCAGCCTTACCGAAAACCCTTGCAAAATGTGCTTCCCCATGGGGGTGGTCATGGCCTTTTACGGCCTCGCCAAAGCCATGAACCTCCTTCACGGATCGCAGGGGTGTGGCACGTACATACGAAGGCACATGGCCACCCACTTTAACGAACCCATAGACATAGCCACCTCGTCACTGTCCGAGGAAGGGGCCGTGTTTGGGGGAGAAAAGAACTTGGTCAAGGGCTTAAAAAATCTCATTAAGCTCTATAAGCCTGAAATAATCGGCGTTTCGACCACCTGCTTGGCCGAGACCATCGGCGAGGATCTGCCCGGGAGCCTTAGAAAATTCGAGGCGGAGAATTTGGGCCTTGGGGTAAAACTAATCCCCGTAAACGCCCCGGGCTATGGGGGAACGCACTTTGAGGGCTACTGGCATGGACTTAAGGCCATTTTGGCCGGGCTAGATCTCGATCCCAGGCCCCACGGCGGCTTAAACGTCATCGTGGGCCCGGTCTCCCCGGCGGATGTCAGGTACCTTAAGGACTTACTTAACCAAATCGTCCCCAACCATACGCTTTTCCCGGATATCTCGGATAACCTTGACGGGGCCTTTAACCCGGTCTACGATCGCCTGCCCCAGAAAGGCACCGCGGTATCCGCCATCGAGAAAATGGCCGGGGCCTCGGCCACCATTGAACTCTCCCTTTTCGCCCCGCCGGACGAGAGTCCCGGGCTATATCTGGAGAAAAATTTCGGGGTAAAGCTCATAAAACTGGCCCCGCCCGTGGGCCTGACCCTTGGCGACGCCTTTTTTAGCGCCTTAAGGGAGCTGGGTTTTGCCATACCGGCGAGGGTCCTGGAAGAGCGGGGCCGGCTAATGGACGCCATGGCCGATTCCCACAAATACGCCGCCCTGGGCCGGGCGGGCGTGTTTGGCGATCCCGACTTCGTTCACTCGATAAGTAGCCTCGCGGCCGAAAACGGCCTCCCCACCCTCCTGGCCGCCACGGGCTCAAAATCAAGCGCCTTTAGGCTTGGGGTTCAAAGGGACCTTAAAAACTTCGCCATTTTGCCCCTAGACGGCGATCCCGTGGCCGCGGATTCGGCCGACTTCGCCTTAATCGAAGAGCTTTGCGACAAATTAAAGGTGAACCTACTTATCGGCTCGTCCGAGGGTAGGAGACTAGCCCAAAAAAAAGGCCTGCCCCTGGTTCGCCGTTCTTTTCCCATACACGATCACGTGGGCGGCCAAAGGCTCACTACCTTTGGCTACGCCGCCTCCTCGCTTTTACTCGACCAAATGGTCAATAAGCTCATAAGCGCCGACGAGGAAAGTTTTCGGGAAAGGCTAAAGCTCGAACATTTCCGTCCCGCCGATGGTGCCTCGCTACCGGCGGGACGCGCGGATTTCGGGGATCATGGAAATCGCTCGGATTTCGAGGATCAGGGCCCAAATTTTCTCGCGCCCAAAACCGGGGTCAGCCAGGTTGGGGATCTCCAAAAGTGGATACCTACCTCCCCTTCGTCCACCAAGGAACCCAACCTGGCCCCCTGGGGGCTCCCCGACGGCGCGGCCTTGGCCAAGGCCAATTTGGAAACCATTCACCCCTGCTTTAATTTGGAGGCGGCCCGGGACCTGGCCAGAATCCACCTGCCCATAGCCTCGGGCTGCAACGTTTCTTGCGCCTATTGCCGAAGGGATAACGATTGCCCCAATGAGTCGAGGCCCGGGGTGACCTCGAAACTTTTAAGCCCCCAAAAAGCCCTGGAGAGATTTTTGGCCGCGAAAAAACTTCTCCCCAACCTTAAGGTCGTGGGGTTCGCCGGGCCCGGCGAGAGCTTAAACAGTCCCGGGGCGCTTTTTGAGACCATAGGGCTTATCAGAAAGGTTGACGACAAAACGGCGCTCTGCTTATCCACTAACGGCTTGGCCTTGCCCTTTTACGCTTCCGAGCTTGGGCGATTGGGCCTAAGGCATTTGACCGTGACCGTTAACGCCGTAAGCTTGGAAGCCGCCAAAAAAATCTACGCCTGGGCCGATTATTTCGGGAAAAGATTCACCGGAGAGGAAGCGGCCAAGCTTATCCTGGAAAACCAAATCGCCGGCGTAAAGGCGGCCAAGGCCCTGGGCCTTAAGGTCAAGGTCAATACCGTCCTAATTAGGGGCGTAAACGACCATGAGGCCCCCCTAATCGCCAAAAAAATGTCCGAGCTGGGGGCCGATCTTTTTAACCTCATGCCCCACCTACCGGTTTCCGGCACCCCCTTGGGCCACCTTAAGGCCCCGGACCATGAAACCATCAGAAACCTTCGCTATTTGTGCGGGGCCCACCTCCCGCAAATGACCCATTGCCAACAGTGCCGGGCCGACGCCGCCGGCCTCCTTGGCCGCGATCTGGCCTTTGACGACCAAAACGGCCTGGCCGGCGCCGATAGCCCCGGGGAGCTATCCGGGGCCGGCCAGGACGAGCTTGAAAAAACCCCGGGATTCTTCAAAATCGCCTTGGTTTCCAAGGGCGGGGTCATGGTCGATAGCCATTTTGGCCAAGCCCAGAGGGTTTACGAGTATCTTTCAAACGGCGAAAGCTTACGGCTTTTGGGCATTAGGGAAGTGGGGCTTAAGGGCGGCGGCTGCGATTGCGCCATGAAGAAAGGAGCCAAAAGCCAGGACCGGCCCAAGGGCTTTATCGAAAAACTGGTTTTTGACCTAAGGGACGTCGACGCCGTGGTGGCCCTAAGGATTGGGGAATCTCCCAAGGAACTTTTTAAAAAATATGGTATAAAATGTTTTACGACCATGGATAGCCTGGAACGGGCGGCGAGAGCCGCGGCCAAACGGCTACTTGGGGACCAAACGGTATCCTACGGAGCCCAAGACGGGGCCAACGATTTGGCTTTGGCTTGAATTTCGTTAAAAATGGCTCTAATCCAATGGTCTATAATCATTAAAGTTTTTTAAAAACTTCGTAAAGGGAAGGTTAGATCATGGATAAGGGCATCCAAACCGGCCCCGGTTTTTTATATTCCGCGCCGGAAACGGCCCGCCAAGCCAGCCGAGGCCAAGCCGGCCGCGGCCTTTCGCCGGAAGCGGTTTTGGGGGTGGATCGTGGATAAGGCGGCCAACCAACGGCTTTCTTTCGACCAAAAGGAAGAAAACATCGACCCCAACGCCCCCCTTTTGATTGACGCCACGCTGCCAATCCTCTACCCCAACCAGAAAGAAAGGGTCAGGGAATTGGCCTCCCGGTGGATCGAGCTCATGAAATCCCTGGGGGTTTCGATCGTTTTAACCCAATCCGAGGAAGTCTTTAAGCCGGGCTCCTTGGAGGGCCTCGACGAGGCCTTGTTTTCCGACTTCAAAAAGGTTTTTAAGGAACCCTTGAAGGGCGAATACTCCCAGGTCATTTTTAGAAACCACGACGGCTGCGCCACCGGTTTGGCCTTGGCTTGGCTGGAAATGGGCGGCGAAAAAGTCGTCTCCTCCTTTGGCGGCGTGGGCTCCCTTCCGGCCTTGGAGGAAATACGAATGGCTTTGCACGTTAACGGAGCGCTCCCCCTGACCCAACAAGGCCATCCCCTAAGGCACCTTAAGGAACTCTTTGAGTACCTGTCGGCGACCAAGATTGACGATTTTAAGGCCGTCACCGGCCGGGGCATCTTCGCCCTGGAATCGGGCGTCCACGTGGACGGGCTCTTAAAGGAGCCAAGTTTGTACGAACCCTTCGCCCCCGAGGTGGTCGGGGCCCGCAGGTACCTTAGTTTGGGCCTCCACAGCGGCCACAAGGCCTTGCTTTTGAAGTGCGATTGCCTGGAACTTCCCACCTCGCCCAACGTCCTTAAGGGCCTGCTTAAAAAAGTTAAGGAAAAGGCCTTGGCCCTGGGTCGGGGCTTAACCGACAGCGAGTTTGAGATCCTTTACTCCACCGTCAAGGGCGGCCGCAAGGCCGCCCCCAAAAAGCCCGAACAAAGCGCCAAAATCGATCCCCCGTCGGCCGAAAAGGGCCCGGCCCAAGGGGCCGGCCAAGGCGATCGCCCACTCCATTAAGCGCCAAATAAGGCCAAGGACTTAGACATGACCCAAAACGTTCGCCAAATAGGCTTGGTCGATACCACCCTTAGGGACGGCCATCAAGCGCCGGGCGTGGTCTTTTCCCTGGAGACCAGGGAAGCTTTGATAAAAGCCCTAGACGAGGCCAACGTCGATCGGATCGAGGCCCTGGCCCCGGGCTTTACCCCCAAGGAAACGGCGGCGGCCAAGAGATGGTCCCGGATCCCAAAAAGGGCCAAAATAATCGCCTGGAATAGGCTCAAACTAAGCGACGTCGAGGCCTCCATGGCCCTAAAGCCCCACATAATCCACGTTTGTTTTCCGGCCTCAAAAACGCAATTGCGAAAAAAACTCAACATGGACTTTGACGCGGCGGCCGGCGTTTTGGAAAAATGCCTGGATCTGGCCAGGGTAAACGGTTTTGAGGTTAGCGTCGGTTTGGAGGACGCTTCCCGCGTGGCCTTTGAAAACCTAACCAGGATAAGGACCCTTCTTCGCTACCTCCAGGTCGAAAACATACGCGTATCCGATACCTGCGGGGTCCTGACCCCAACCTCGACCAGGCGCCTGGTCGAATACTTCAATGCCGGAAACTTTACCGTCGAGTTCCACGCCCATGACGATCTGGGCATGGCCGAGGTCAATTCCCTAATCGCCGCCCTTAGTGGCGCCCAATACGTGCACACTTCCCTAAGGGGCCTGGGGGAAAGGGCCGGGAACGCCGCCTTTTCCGCCTTCGTTAAACTGGCCGAAAAATCCAACCGGATCGCCCTTGGCCTCACCTCGGCCGAGGCCCAGGCCATCGAGGAAACTTTTGGCCCTTGGCTGGCCCGGGACCAATTCATGTCCTTTCTAAAAACCTCCCCTGGGTCTGACGTCACCGATTGGATCGCCCAGCATTCCGGCCCCCAAAGTTTTGATCGCTAAAATTAGCGATCAAACCCCCAAGGGCCGCCCACCTTGGGCCGCCCGCCAAGGGCCGCCCGCCTTGGCCAAACGACATGACCGCTAACGACTTTTTAATCGCCGTGACCCAAACCAACGACGGGGAACTCGCGACCGTCCCGGAAACCCAAAAAATCATGTTTTTCCATAAGGGCGAAAACGATTGGCAAATCGACCGGATCGTTGACTTTGATTTTTCCGGGATAACGGCCCTGGCCCAAATGCGAACCAAGCTTAACCAAATGGCCCAGCTTCTCTCAAACGTCCAGGCCCTGGTCTCGCGAGGTTACGGCGGACTATCCATGGAGGTACTCTCCAAATCCGGCTTTACCCTATACGAGTTAAACGGCTTTAAAACCGAGGTCCTTTCGGCCATAGCCCAGGGCGATTCGCCGGACGGCCATGGCCAAAACGACCCCGGGGCCATGGCCTTTGGCGGGGCCCCGCCCGAAGCCGCGCCCAAAGCCCCTTACGAAACCGAGCTTGGTTCTGGGGAGTTTTTTCTCGATTTGCGTTTGGCCTTAAACGCCTATCCGGAGCTCACCACCAAAAAAATACTCCGGCCGTTTTTAGAAGCCCGGCGGTTTTTAACCCTTAAACTCATCTTTGACCACTTTCCGCCCTGGCTGCCCCAAGATCTTAAGGCCAGGGGACTTACCTGGGACGATCAAGAGATCCCCGGCGGGGTCTTGATAGAAATCAGTTCGGAGATAGCCAAACCATGTCGCCAATTAAGCCCCAAATGAACCCCAAAACCATCGCCTCCGCCGAGGCCGGCGCGGTCAAGGTCCTTTCCATCCTAACGGCCCTGGGCTCGCGAGAGCGCTACCATTCGGGGGCCTTGCGTTCGGTGACCTTTAAAGGCAGGACCGTCATCAAAACGCCTTTGGGCGATCTGACCCCCAATTACGAGTTTGACCAGGCCCGTAAAAAGTACGCCCCCTCGGTGACCTTCCACGAATCCGGGGCCATAAAAAGCCTAAGGCTAAACGAAATAAACGTCGTGCCCACCCCCCTGGGCCCCCTTCCGGCCGAAAAACTGACTTTTTACGAAAACGGGGCCCTGAAACGGCTTTTTCCCGTTGACGGGCGGCTCTCGGGTTTTTGGTCCCTAAACGACGAAAAAGAGTTTAACGAACCCATCGCCCTAAGGTTAAAGTTCGCCTCGGCCCTTTTACGCGTTTCGGTCCTGGCCTTTTACCCCACCGGCCAACTTAAAAGCGTATGTTTGTGGCCAAACGAAAAGCTCCATTTGCCGCTTCCCCATACGGGCCAGCCCATTCGCGTGGGGGCCGGTTTTTCCCTCTACCCCGATGGGGCCCTGGAATCTATAGAGCCGGCCGCGCCCACCCTGGTTCCCACGCCGGTGGGCGCCCTTTTGGCCCACGATCCCGAGGCCACGGGCCTTACGGCCGACGAAAACTCCTTGGCCTTTTCCCCCACCGGGGAAATAGCCTCCTTAAAAACCCTCATAATCGTCAAGGGCCACTCGCCCCAAGGCCCCGTCACCATGGCCCCCAGGGTTAAGCCCCACCCGCTCTCGGACCACAAAAAAGTCCACCGCCCGCTGACCCTAACCTTTTTGCCCCAGGGCCTGGGGGTAAGCCACTCGGATCCCTTCGAGGAACCCACCGTCCTTGATTACGACCATCCCCTAAGCCTAATCCCTTACCTGGCCCATAACCTGGTTAAGGTCTCGTTGAAATTCCCCCCTTCCAAGCCGGGCCGCCCCAGCGCCCCAGGCCTGGCCTAAGCCCAGCCCCCGGGTCGGCGCGATTATCGCCCCGACCCGGGCCGCCCTTTTTCAAAAAAACCCGCCCGCCCCAAAATGTGATAAAATCCCCCTGGCCGCCCAAAAACCCGGCCCGGGGTTTTTTTTAGCCGCCCCGGCCAAATCCTTTCCCAGCGGAGTTTTTCCAGCCCATGACCCCAACGCGACCGGATCCGGCTTCCGACTTTGACCCAACTCGGGAAATCGTCCCGGAGCCCTTATTTACGCCCTGGTCGCTTGAGATCCAGGCCCCGCCCGAAATCCGCCAAGAACTCTTGGCCAGGATTTTGGCCGCCCGGCCCTGGTGGGACGCCTATCCCACCCAAACGGGCCTGGCCGTGACCTTTGACCTCAAAGACGGCCCCCCGGAACCGACCCCGGCCGTAAACGCCCCAAATGAGCCCCCTGAGGCCCCATCGCCCCCGGACGAGAGCTTTGACCCCAATCAAGGTCTAGATGAGCTCCCAGACCCCAATCCGGCCGTTTGCGGGCCAGGTTTTGACCCGACCGGTGACCCCCAATCCGGGCCCGACCCCCTTGGCCTAGAAGATGACCCCAAAAACCGCCGCCTAAACCACCCAAGTACGCCCCCAGAGGGCTCCCCGGACGAGAGCTTTGACCCCAATCTTGACTTTGACCAAGCCTACGACGAGAAAACCGAAAAAGGCGCCCAAACGCCTTTGGGCTTGGTTCAATCGCTTTTGGAACAGCTTTCCCGGGGCCGCTACCGGGAAACCAAGATAAGGTTAAGATGGCAACCGCCCTGGCGAGCCAAAAAGGACACCCTAAATTCCTTGGGGATCTTTAAAATCCAAGAAACGATCGAGCCCCCGGCCCCAAGCTTATTGCCCCCGGCCCCAAGCTTACCGCCCCCGGCCAGGGTTATCCTTAGCCCCGAACCCATAAGGCTAAATCCCAGGCTAAAGGCCTGGACGCAAACGGCCGCCCAGGCCCTGGTTAGCCATTTCACCCCGCCCATCGGCGCCCCCTCAACCAAGGGCGGCCGGGTTCTCATAATCGACGAAGATCCGGCCCTTTTGGGCGTTTTGACGCTCCTATTGGGGGCGGCCGAGGTCGAGGCGGTTTGTTCCCACCCCTTCATGGCCGAAAAGGCCAAAAAACTCTGCGCGCTAAATAACCTGGGCCATCGGCTCAAGGTCACCTTGGTTGGCCCACCTCCGCTACCCAAACAAATCGAGGAAAACTGGTCCGGGCGCTTCGGGCTAATCGTCATAAACCTCTCACCCTACCAAACCGTTAAGCGTTTGAAAAAAATAAGCTCCCACTTTGAGTCAATCAGGGGGCGGCTAATCATATCCGGCCTTCACCGGGGCGGCCAAATAACCTTTGTCCTAAAAGCCGCGACCCGTAACGGTTTGGCCCTAATCGAAAGCGCGGCCGAAGACGAAGATTGGGCCACCCTGACCTTAGCCACCCGTAGGTTCCAAGACGTCCCGGTCCAAAAATGGCAGCCCGGCGATTGGGTTACCCACCTGACCCAGGACGAGATGGAAATCCTGGACGAAGTCGACCGGGCCGACTCCGCCCCAAACGAACCCTCCCCAAACGACGAGCCCCAAAACGCTCAAACCTAAGCCGCGAGGCTTAGGTTTCGACGTTTTGGGGTAAATTTTAAAAAGGCGACTTGCCTTATAAGCTAAGCCATTAGCCGGCCTTGGGGGCCGGGACGAACTTAATGACCTGAATCTCGTTACGGGTGCCCAGTCTCATCATCGGGCCAAAGGTACCGGCCCCTTGGGAAACCAAAACGGCGGTGGGACCGGCTTGGTAGCGGCCCTTAAACATGGGAAAACGCGACTTAATCATGAGGGTTCCGGGAAAGAGCTGGCCGCCGTGGGTGTGGCCGGTGAGCATGGCCAGGGCCCCGGCCTCCTGGACGTATTGGACGCCCACCGGGCTATGGTGAACGACCACCAAGGGAAAATAAGGGCTTAAGGTGATTTTGGGCAGTTCTTCGTCCATGGCCAATTGGTTGACCTGATGGGCGTCGGTACTTTGGCGATCGGCGTTCATGTATTCCAAGCCAACGAACTGGATCCCGTGGGTGATGACCCGCTCGGATCTAAGAACCTTGATCCCGGCTTGCTTAACCCAGTCGATGACCAAATCCGTTCCCACATAATACTCGTGGTTTCCGGTGGTGAAATACTGTTCGGCCGGAACGCTTTTGAAGAGATCGAAAACGTCTTTCCTAAGGGCCAGTTTTGAATCGACCAGATCGCCGTTGTAGAAGACCAGATCCGGCGCCTCGGCCTTAATGGCTTCCAAAACCGATTCCAAATAGGCCTTGCCTCGGCTGTTACCCAAATGTAGATCCGGGGCGTGGACGACCGTGACCGGTTTTTCCAAGCCGGCCAAGGGAATCTCATACCTGGTCACCTCAAAAAACCTGGCCCTGACCGCCCCGTAAACGACCAAGCCCAGACACAAGGCCAAGCCCGCCAAGGCCAGAATCCTGCTCCAAGACGTGGGCGATTTGGCCCGGGCCAGGACTTTTTTGCGATATTTGGCCATGGCCCGGCTTTTTTTGCGCTTGATACGGTTCGCGGGCTCCCGTTTGGCCCTGGCCCGGTCGATACTTTTCGCGACCACGAATATAAGCCAAGAAAAGAGCATCCAACCCAAAAAGTAGACTTGAAAAATGAAAAACAGCCCCAGAAAGTCATAGGCCACGGCCCCGATGACGTTTGGCTCGATGAAAACCCGGCTGGCGACCAAGCCCAGATAGCCAACGATCAAAGCCAAGGCCAAGAGCTGGAAAGGCCAAACCCGTTTGGGCCATCCGGCTAACCTCCCAAAGGCGAAGGGGACGAAAAAGGCCGAAAAAATCAGGACTAATCCCGCGAAAATAAACATGGCTCAAGTCTCCTTGAAAATGAAACCGAAAAAAACCCCCGACCGCTTTGGCCGCCAAAGCCAAGGCCCGCGCCAAAAATAGAACCCCGCTCCCGCCCGCCTCCACGCCGGCTCCCCGCCGGCTTCCGGCCGGCTCCCGGCCGGCTCCCGGCTTGGGCCAAGAACGGCGCCAAAAAGAACCCCCAAAAAAACCAATTCAAGCCTAAAGGTTAATTTTAAACGATTTTTCCCCTTGGGGCCAGCCTCACCAAACAAAAGGGCTTGACAACCGGACCCTGGGTAATTTATAAATTACCATTACCCAAGACCGATAAGCCCAGACCCGCGGTTTGGCTTAACCGTTCTTAATCACATAGCCACGATTCCGCCCCGGCGGTTTTTTGGCCCTCGCTAAACCCGCTTAGCGGCGTCAAGGACCTTTATCCAACTTGGCTCGGGGGCATAACCTTTTGCCCAAGGAGCCAACCATGATCCTTCCAGGCGCCCTTCCCCCCTTAGAATCGACCACTCCCCTCACCCAAACCAACCAAGGCGTCTCGGTTAACCAAGCCGGCCTAACCCTACAAGTTAGCCCGTCCGGCCAGATTGGCCCCAACGGCCAGATTGGCTTGGCTGACCGGCCCTGGCCCCAAAAGGCTTTCCGCCTAAAGATCCTCCTTTTCGATTGCCGCGATTCCTTCACCTACAACTTGGCCCAGGTCATGGGCGAGATTATCGAACCCATCGATCGCCTGGACGTCATTAGGCACGATCGTCTTAACCTCGACCAAGCCGATGGTTACGATCGCGTCGTTTTATCCCCCGGCCCGGGACTCCCCGAGGAGATGGCCAACCTTTTTGGGCTAATAAAAAAGTTGGCCCCAAAGGTGCCGATATTGGGGGTCTGCCTGGGGCATCAAGCCCTGGCCCAAGCTTTCGGCGGAAAACTGATTAATCTCCAAAAAGTCTATCACGGGGTTAAATCAAACGTCAAAATACTCGTAAAAACCCGCGTCTTTGATGGGCTTGTCCAAAACGGCCGGGGCGAAATCGCGATCGAGGCCGGCAGATACCACTCCTGGCTGGTTGACTCCCAAGGCTTTCCAAAAGAGCTAACGGTTACGGCCATTGATGAAACGGGCCAAATAATGGGCCTAAGTCACCGCTCCCTGGATATCCACGGCGTCCAGTTCCACCCCGAATCGATCCTCACCCCCATGGGCCCCTTGATGCTTAAAAACTTTCTTTTTAATAAGGCCCATGACCCAAACGGCTTCCCCATCGAATCAAACAGGGAACTACCCAGGGTTTTCGCGTAGGCGAAATCACAAAAAGCCTTAAATAATCGGAACTATCTTCGCCGGTCTATCTACGCCGGTCCGTCGGCGCCAATAAAGCGGCGCCGGCAAAGCCGCGCCAGGCAAGCGCGTCAGGATGGCAAAAAAAATGGAATTTTTGAACCCAGAAAAAGTCAGACGGGCCATGAACGAACTTGGCCGGGCCAGGCGATCTTTCGTATTCGCCGTGGATTTTGAGATGACCAAGGCTTTCATCGTGGCCGAGCCGGAAAACGGCCAAGAGGTTATCTTTAGGATGCCGGGGCAAAGTCGGGTGGGCTTAAATAACGCGGCTTTCGAAACTGGCGACCCCGTGAACGTTGGGCCGGTTTGGATAAAACCAAACCCGGAGAGCTTGGAGGTTTACGCGAAAAAATTCGAAGTGGTCCAAAGGGGCTTGGCCCGGGGGGATTCGTACCTGGTTAACCTAACCATAAAAACCCCCATCGAGTGCTCGCATTCGCTAAAAGAAATCTGCCTCCTTAGCGATTCGCCTTACGTACTTTATGTTCCCGAGCGCTTCGTTTCTTTTTCCCCGGAAACCTTCGTAAAAATCACGGCCGACGGGACCGTTTCGACCTACCCCATGAAAGGCACCATAGACGCGAAAGTGCCAAACGCCGAAAAGGTTATCATGGACGACCATAAGGAAACGGCCGAACACGCGACCGTGGTCGATCTTCTGCGAAACGACCTTAGCCTAAGCGCTTCCAGGGTCAGGGTCAAGCGCTACCGTTACATAGATAGGCTAAAAACCAGCGATCGGGAAATACTCCAGGTTAGTTCCGAGATAGTCGGCGAACTGGGGGAAAATTTTCATGAAAGCCTAGGCGATATCGTCTTTAAAACCCTTCCCGCGGGTTCCGTCTCGGGCGCCCCAAAGGAATCGACCGTGGACATCATAAGGCGCGCCGAGGATGGCCCCAGGGGCTTTTACGCCGGGGTGTTTGGCTACTTTGACGGCTCGGCCTTCGATTCGGCCGTCCTAATCCGCTTTATCGAAGAG
>JAITLH010000053.1 GCA_031277995.1 Deltaproteobacteria bacterium | reverse complement strand
GGCTAATTTACTAATTTCATTAGTTAATTCTTCTTTCCCAGAGTCAATAACTTAATTTTTCCTAACTTTTACCACCAAAAAGTAAGCTTTTTAGGATTTAAGCGACCATAAACTTGTTTTAGGGGCTTATTTCAGGCGCTTAGTTTAGGCGTTTGTCGTAGGGGTTTATTTCAGGCGCTTAATTTAGGCGTTTGTCGTAGGGGCTTATTTCAGGCGCTTATGGCAATAAGGAGGACTTCGTGGTCGAGACGCTCTGGGCGCCTTGGCGCATGGACTATATTCTCGGAAGGGATCCCAGGCCCGACGGCTGCGTTTTTTGCCTGCCCGAGGATCATTTGGGTCCCTTGCCCAAAAGGCTCGTTTTGTATTCGGA
Source organism: Deltaproteobacteria bacterium (assembly GCA_031277995.1). GTDB lineage: Bacteria > Desulfobacterota > Desulfarculia > Adiutricales > Adiutricaceae > JAIRNQ01. The sequence continues at coordinate 2,766 of JAITLH010000053.1, read as the reverse complement.
CAAAGAAGTCCTTCTCATCATGAACCGCTACCCATACAATAACGCCCACCTCATGGTCGCGCCCAGACGCCACGTGGCCACCTTGGCCCAGGCCAGTAGCTCGGAGCGATTGGCCATGATGGACTTGGCGGCCAAGGCCACGGAGATCTTGGACCAGGCCCAAAAACCCGACGGCTACAATTTGGGCATAAACCAAGGCCAAGTGGCCGGGGCGGGCATAACCGACCACCTCCACCTCCACATAACCCCCCGCTACAACGGCGACACCAACTTCATGACCGTCATAGGGGAAACCAGGGTTATACCGGAACACATCGTGGCCACCTACGAAAAACTCTTGAAGTTTTTCGCCTAAGCCTTGTAAGGCCAAGGGCGGGGTTTTCTCTCTATACCCGGGCCGGGAGGCCCGGGACATGGGTTTAGGCGCCTGGCCCTTGGGGTCAAGGGGCCTAATTGGCGGCCTTTAGGGAAAGGTTTTGGGGATTTTTAAGTTGACCAGTAATCAAAAAGACCAAGGCGATTCGCGGGAAAAGGAACCGGGGGAGTTCTCGTTGGGGGGGGATCGGGAGGCCTTGGGCCCCTTGGGGGGAAAGGAAATTTTGGCCCCTTTGGGCGGCCAAGAGGCCGTTAGGCCTTTGGCGGGTAAGGGGCCAAAGGCTTTTGGCGGGAAGGTTTGGGCCAGCTGGGAGGGGCTAGGGGAAAGCAGTTTGACCCCGGCCTTGAGGCAGTTTTTTGAGGCCAAGCGGCAGGTGCCGGACTCGGTTTTGTTTTTTCAGATGGGCGATTTTTATGAGCTTTTCTTTGAGGACGCCACGCTGGCCGCGCCGTTACTGGATTTGGCCTTAACCAGTAGGCAAAAAATTAACGGCCTGCCGGTACCTTTGTGCGGGATACCCCTTAGTACCGTTGACAATTACGCCAACCGTTTGGTGGCCCAGGGCTACAAGGTCACCATCTGCGACCAGATTGGGAAATTTGGCCCGGGCATGGGTTTGGCCAAAAGGCAAATTACCAGGATAGTCACCCCGGCCACGGTTTTAAGCCAGGACGTTCAAAGTAAGGGCAAATACTTGGCCGCCTTTTACCGGGAAGATGACGAGTATTGCTTGACGGCCGTGGATCTTTCCACCGGGGATTTCGCCGCGGGCAGGTTTTACGACTTTACCTCCTTTCAAACGGCCGTAAGGACCTTGGAGCCCTCGGAAATCATAATAGACTCTGAGACTTATGAAAACGTTAAGGTTTTCGCCGCATCCCTCGACGTTTTGGTCACTAACCTTTCACCGGAAAACTTCGACCCTGAGCTGGGCCGAAACGAACTGGTTTCGGCCTTGGGGAGTGAAATTGGCCAAAGGGTCTTTACCGGCTGGACCGGGCTATTGGCCGCGGCCGGGGCGACTTTGGCCTATCTTAAGGGCCTTACCGGGGGAAAGGGCCTAAGGCATTTATCCGAACCGAGGATGCTTTGGGAAAGAGGCTTTATGGCCTTGGACGAGGCGGCCACCCGAAACCTGGAACTTTTTAGATCCTCGCGCGACGGGAGCGAAAAAGCCGCCCTAATCGCCCAAATCGATCGGACCAAAACGCCCATGGGGGCCAGGCTCATTAGGGATTACCTAGCCAGGCCCTTAATCGAGCGATCTCGGATTGAAAAGCGGCTTTCGGCCGTGGAAAACTTACTAACCGATCTTTTCACCCGAAACGAGCTAACCGATAAGCTTAGCCGTTTGGGGGATTTGGAGAGGGCCTTAAGTAGGCTGACTTTGGGCCGGGGCACGGTCAGGGATCTGGTAACCGTAAGGACGGCTTTGGAGACGGCCCCCAAGGTTAAGGAAATTTTGCTGGGCTGCCAAAGCGAGCTATTACGGGGGCTGGGGGAAGGGTTGGAACCCCTGGAAAAGCTTTTAAGAAAAATAAAAATGACCATGGTGGACGAGGTGCCGTTGGGGGCCAGCGAAACGGTCATCAGAAACGGGGTCAGTAGCGTTTTAGACGATCTTAGGGAGCTTGAAACCGGGGGCCTTAAAGCCCTGGCCGTCTTGGAAGCCTCGGAAAAAATGAAAACCGGCATAAACGCCCTTAAGGTTGGCTACAACCGGGTGCACGGCTATTATCTGGAAGTCACCAAACTAAACGTCAATAACGTCCCCTCGGATTGGACCAGAAAGCAAACCCTTTCCGGGGCCGAAAGGTACGTGACCGAGGAACTTAAGGTCTGGGAAGAAAAGATCCTGACGGCCGGGGAAAAAAGGCGGGAACTGGAAACCAAGATCCTTAACCACTTAAAAGACACCGTGGCCAAGGACGTCACCAAAATTAAGGCCCTGGCCCATATATTCGCGCGAACGGACGTATTGGCCGCCCTGGCCGAAAGCGCCGAGAGCCTGGGTTGGGTCAAACCCAGCTATACCGAGGATAACCTAATCGACATTACCGGGGGTCGGCACCCGGTGGTGGAACACTTTCTCCCGGCCGGGGAGACCTTTGTCGCGAACGACGTCAAACTCTCCCACTCGGAAAGGCTCCTTATCATCACCGGGCCCAACATGGCCGGAAAATCCACGGTCCTAAGGCAAACGGCCCTAATCGTCATCTTGGGCCAGATGGGTTCCTTCGTTCCGGCCCAAAAGGCCCTCCTTTCGGTAAGGGATCGGGTCTTTACCCGGGTCGGGGCCTTTGACGATTTGGCCCGGGGCCAGTCAACCTTCATGGTCGAGATGAGCGAGACGGCCAGGATTTTAAAGGAAGCCTCCAATCGCAGCCTGG
>JAITLH010000050.1 GCA_031277995.1 Deltaproteobacteria bacterium | reverse complement strand
CCGGTACCGTAACGTTGGGGTTTTTTTTTTTTCGTTTATTGGCGAGCTTTAAGGGCTGGGGGGTGGGGCTAGGGGGATTGGGCCAGACGCGGCCAGGCCATTGGGGCGATATTGGGGGTGGCTTGGCCAAAAGCCTTACGAAGTAAGGGTAAAGTTAACCCGGGGCGGCCCGGGTTTAGTTTAATTTCGAGCCCTTGTTGGGTTTGAGTATTTCGAGATCGCGTTCGACGGGGAGGGTTTGGCCGTCCTCGATTTGGAGGCCAAAGGCTTTTACGACGGGCTGGCGTTCGGCCAGGCTTATGATGAGGTAAGTGGCTTTGGGGTCAAGGTAGAGTTTTAGATCCTCGGGAGAGGGCCTGGCCGGGGTTTCGGGGTGGGAATGGAAATTGCCCAAGGGCGTTAGGGCTTGGGAGCGGATGGTTTTGGTGGCGATAAGCTGGTCCTGGGGATCGATTGAGAAGCGCTCCCGGCTTTCCTGGACGTTTTTTAGGGGATAGGCTTGGGTTATCTCGATTAGGTCGTCTTTGACTTGGCCGGCGATTAGGCCGCAGGCCTCCAGGGGGAATTGCTCCCGGGCGTGGTTTAGGATCTTGGCGAAAACTTCATGGCTTAGGGTAATTTTCATGGCGTCACCGTTTTGTTTGGGCTTAACGGGTTTGGGGCGTTTGGGTCTATTTTGGTTTCTTTTGGCGCGCCCACTTTTGGTTTTTTTAAGGCCGCCTGGGCTTAGGGGTTTTTGAGATCGCAGGCCGGGGGATCGTAATCCTCGGGCGCGAGAATGGTCGGCCTGGGGCCGCAGACCGGGCAGTCGGCCCTCGCGGGCACCTTGATTTTTCTAAAATCCATGCCCAGGGCCTCAAAGGTGACCAGGAAACCGGTTAGGGGTTTTCCCAGGCCCGTTAGACATTTTATTGTTTCCAGGGCCTGGAGGCAACCTATCACCCCGGCCATGGCCCCGATGACCCCGGCTTGGCGGCAAGTGGGGATGGCCTCGGGGGGCGGGGGTTTTAAAAAAAGGCAGCGGTAACACGGCCCTTGGCCGGGGAGGTAAGTTAGAAGTTGGCCTTGGAAACGGATAATCCCGGCGTGGGAAAAGGGTTTGCGGGCGATGACGCAGGCGTCGTTTATTAAAAATTTGGCGGAAAAATTGTCCGTGCCGTCCAGGACAAAATCGTAGGGCTCGATCAAAGACAAGACGTTATCGGCCTTGACCAGTCCCGGGTGGAGGTTAACCTTAACCTCGGGGTTTATGGCCAAAATGGTCTCGGCGCCCGACTGGACCTTGGGTTTTCCCAAATCGGCGGTCGCGTGTAATATTTGCCGCTGCAAATTTGAGAGATCCACCCGGTCGTCATCGGCCAGTCCAATGGCGCCCACCCCGGCCGCCGCCAAATACATGGCCGCCGGCGAACCCAGGCCCCCGGCCCCGATGATTAGGACCTTGGATTCCAGGAGCTTTTTTTGACCCTTGGTGCCAAACTCCCTAAGGAGGATATGCCGGGAATAGCGCTCAAGTTGTTGGTTGGTAAAGGCCATTTTTGGCGACTCCCCTTTAAAATTTTTGGCCCGGCCCAAAAGCCTTTGGGCCAAAGGCCCCGGGGCTAAGGCCTAGCCCTTGGCCCCCGCCCATGAAATACAAAAACTCCACCTGATCGCCGTCGTTTAGGACTTTTTTGGATTCCAGGGGGTTATCGACAAACTCGTCGTTTAAGGCCACGGTCACGTATTCGGGGTTTTGGACCTTTTCCAAAACCAGGAGTTCCGAAACGGTCAGGCCTTGGTCAAAGGCCTTGTTTACTCCGGCGATAACGAGATTCATGGTTCCGGCTTACCTCCAAAGGTCGCCCAGGCCTTTATTTGGCCAAGGCGAGAAAAAAAACGGGCCATCGATCTTAGCCTCTATCGGTCTTGGCCCTTTTTGACGACGAGCTCATAGGTCCCGTCGCCGTTATCGTTTAAGCCCAGGACCAGGTGCCCATCTTCTTTGAGGCTTTGGGGGACGTTTCGAATGGGCTCGCCGTCGTTTATGCGGATGGAGAGGATTTGCCCGGGGTCAAGATCGTCCAAGGCCACCTTGGTTTTTACGAAAGTCATGGGACAGACCACGTCCGTCACGTCAACTTTGCCCTGGGCTTGGGGCGGTTCTTTTTTTTGGCTCACGATGTCGTTCTCCCTTGTCTGGCCGCTGGCCACTGGTTACTGGCCGCTGGCCGCTGGCCACTGGCCACTGGCCGCTGGCCACTGGCCGCTGGCCACTGGCCGCTGGCCACGGCCAACGTTTTAATCGCTGGCGATTTTTGTTTGTCCCGTCACCCCGGGCCCCGCGGGGCCAGGGGCGTTGGGGTTTAAGCCACGTGGCTTAGGGCTTTTTTAAATTCGTCCCAGCCGGCGCGATCGATGACCGTCCTGAACCTTTCCCCGGACTGGCCGTGGCGATCGAAAAAATCAAGGGCGGCGTCCGAGGCCTTGAAGATGGAATCGAGGTTGGAAACGATTCCGAGGATCTCGACGCCCTGGGCGATTCGGTTTCCGAATAGGCCCCCAAAGGAAAGCAGGTAGCCGCTTTGGCCTTTCCAGGCGTCGGTTGGGCAAGATTTTACGCAGCGCCCGCAGTGGTTGCATTTGGCGGCGTTTAGGATGACTTGGTCGTCGGTTACCTCTATGGCCCCTTCGCGGCAAACCTTCGCGCACACCCCGCAGAAAGTACAATCTTCCTTGTCCCAGCTAATCAAATAGCCGCCCTTGATGCCCAGATCGTTTTCCTCGGCCTTAAGGCAGTTGTTTTGGCAGCCGGTCACCCCAAACTTAAACTTATGGGGCAAAACCCGGCCAAAGTAGCGCTCGGAGATGTTTTCGGCCACGGCCAGGGTATCGATGCAACCGCTGGGACAAACCGTCGAGCCTTGGCAGGCCGTGACCGTCCTGACCCTGGGGCCGCACACGCCCGTGTCCACGCCGCCCTGGGCCAGTTTTTGTTTGACCGTCTCGACGTCCTTTAAGGCCACGTAGGGGATCTCCAAGCCCTGGCGCGAGGTTAAATGAACGTGGCCTTTTCCGTAGAGATCGGCCACCTCGGTTATGGTTTTTAGCTGGGCGGTGGTGAGGTTTCCGCCAACCACTTTGAGTCTAAGGGAAAAAAGGTCTTTTTGGGTCTGGCGCATAAAGCCGCCGTTTTTTAGGGCTTTGTAGTCGGTGGTCATAGGGTAAGTTTTGCCTCCCTGGCCCCCGGCCCTTTTGGAATCCGGGGACCTTGTAATCGAAAGGCCGGCCAAAGCCAATCGCGGGGCGAAGCGGCTTTTTGTCCGGCTTTTTTTTGGCTAGATAACGAAATCGCTCCAGCCCATGGGGATGCGGCGATAGGCGTTAAAATCCAGCCATCTCTTGGCGACCGTTGGCTCGGTTTCCGGGGTCTGGGCCAAAAAGTCGCCCTTGGCCCGGTCCCAATCGTCTGGGGATTGAACCAAAAGGCCAAAGCCGCGGCCGTTAACCAAGGGCAGGCCTTGGTAATCGTATTCGGCCAAGGGTTTTAGGGAATCGACCTTGGCCGCCCTGATTTGGACTACCATTTGGTCCCTAAAAATCACGATGTCAAAATAATCGGGATATTTGTAGCTAAGGCCCGAAAGGGGCACCGGGTCCCCGACGGTGTAGCTAAGGGTTTGGCGATCGACTTTGTTCACGGCCATGTCGCCGAGGCTGTAGTAGTATTCCTCAAAAACCTCGCACCTGGCCTTAAGCTCCCCAAAGACGAAGCCGTGGCGGATGTCGGCCCGGGAGTGTATTTGGGTGACTATCCCGCCGCCGGAGACGTCGTAACCGTCGAGTAACACGAATCGGCCCGTGGCCGTATGTTTCGAGAAAAGATCCACGGGAATGGCTTTTTTTAGCCTTAGAGCGACCACGGCCACTTCGTTTTGTTTGATCTCGCCCTGGGCCGGCCTGGGGGCCAAGGAGGTCGAGTCGATGAGGTGGACTATTTCGTTTACCCGGGCCTCGGTTTCGGAAGCCCCGAGTTTCAAGCGGTAACGGGCGTTTTGGTTTAGGGGGGTTTTTCCCAGCCAAAAGATCGAGGCCAAAAAACTATCGGCCACCTCGGGCGCCCTCCCGACATGGCTGACCACGTCGCCCCGGCGGTTAAAAAATTCGTCCTTTACGATAAGCCCCACCGATTCCCCGCGTCCTACCTCGTCTTTGACGTCTCGATCGAGCCAGGCCGGCAATGACGCGACCAGGGTTCTTTTGCCGCCCGGGGAGATGGTCACCTCGTCCCCAACCCTAAGGCGCCCGGACTCGATTCGCCCGGCCAGGATCCTGCGGTCGTCAAACTTGTAAACGTCTTGGATGGGGAGCCTAAGATCTTTTTCTTCCCGGGGGGAGATCCTAAGATCGTCCAAGGCCTCGATTAGGCTTGGCCCATTATACCAAGAAAAGTTATCCGATCGCTTGACCACGTTATCGCCGGGGAGGGCCGCCAAGGGAATCGAGGGGCCCTTGGCCAAACCCAAGGAATCGAAAAAGCCCCAAGCTTCCCTGGTAATGTCCCCAAAGACTTTTTCCTTAAAACCGACCAGGTCCATCTTGTTTACGATTAGGCCGGTTTGCCGTACCCCCAAAATGGAGAGCATGTGGGCGTGGCGACGGGACTGCTCCTCCAAACCCCTTTGGGCGTCCACGACCAAAAAAGCCGCCTCGGCGTCGGCCGCGCCGGAGATCATGTTCTTTAAAAATTCCACGTGCCCCGGGGCGTCTATGATGACGTAGTCGCGTTTTTTGGTCTTAAAGGCCAGTTGGGTGGTATCGATCGTGATGCCCTGGGTTCTCTCTTCCTCAAAAGCGTCCAGTAGATAGGCAAACTCGAAGGCTTTTCCTTTTTCCAAGGTCACGGCCTTGATCTTGTCTATGGCCCCCTGGGGAAGCGATCCGGTGTCGAAAAGAAGCCTTCCGATGACCGTGGATTTTCCGTGATCCACGTGGCCGGTAAAGACCAGTTTAAGTTTTCCCTCGTTTTCGCCCATCACATATACCCGTCTTTCCTAAGTTTTTGCATGGCGTAGGCGTCTTCTTGATCCTGGGCCCGCCCGGCCCTTTCGCTGACGTTGGTTTTTTCCAGCTCGGCGATAATGTCGGAAACGGTCTTGGCTTCGCTCTTAATTTTGGCCGTGCAGGGGGCGCAGCCCAAACTGCGATAGCGCTCGCCGTTTTTGGAAAAATAAAGGTCGATTACCGGGATGTCCTCGGCCTCTATATAGCGCCAAATGTCGATCTCGCTCCACTGGAGAAGGGGGTGAACCCGAACGTGATGGCCTTTGGGAAACTCGGTTTTGAATTGCCCCCAAAGTTCCGGGGCCTGGTTGACGTAATCCCATTCGTCCCGAACGTTTCTGACCGAAAAAACCCTCTCCTTGGATCTCGAGCCCTCCTCGTCGCGCCTGACCCCAACGATTAAGCCGTCAAAGCCATAGGTTTTGGTCATGTCGTTTAAGGCCTCGGTCTTAAGCGCCTTGCAACAAACGAGACGGCCCTTCTCCGGACCCATGCCCTCCAAAAGCGCCTTTTTGTTTTGGTGAACGATTAGTTCCAAGCCCAACCTCCCCACCACCTCGTCCCTAAACCCAATCATCTCGGGAATTTTGTAACTTGTGTCCACGTGAATGAAAGGGAAGGGGCAGTGGCCAAAAAAAGCCTTCTTGGCCAGCCACAAAAGTACCGTGGAGTCCTTGCCAATGGACCAAAGTAAGCCCAGCCGACCAATCCGGCTATAGGCTTCCCTCAAGATAAACACGCTATGCGCCTCAAGCGCCCTAAGATGGTTCATTTTCCCAATTCCAAAACCCGCCCGGCCCCCTTTGGAGCCGGGAAATTAAAATACCAATGCCCAAACGGCCCCCCGGGTCTTTTCAATACCCGCGGCGCCGCCCGGGCTCGGTCACGATTTCTTCGAAAAAACCCTCGCCCTTAACTTGCCACCTTAACCTTTTGGGCAAATCGCCACCCGATTTACCCAAAAAGACCCGCCCTTTATCGTCTTCCCCCAAAACGGTCAATACCAACCCCCGCCCCCCCAAGGCCGGGTGCAACCCCAGCCCTATGGCCCTATAAGGGCAGGCCTTAAGGCAGGCCCCGCAGCCCCAGCACCTCTCGGGCTCCAAAATTCTGGCGAATTTTGTTTTGGCCCCCTCGCCCGTGGCCATGCCCACCAAATCCCCGGGGCAAACCGTCAAACAGTTTCCGCAGCCCCGGCAAAGTTCCTCAAATACCTTGGCTCCCATAAACCTACTCCCCGATTACCCTGACCCCGCAAGGGTCATGGATTTTTTCGCCCGGGTGTTCATAGACCTCGTCCTTAACCAAAGGCCTTAGGAAAGTTTCCAGGCGATCGCCCAAAAAGACCGAGTTAACGTAACATAAAAAATCGTCCCGACACTCCGGATAGTCCGAATGCTCCCCAAAGCCCGGCCAACGGGTTTCCTTTCTGGCCCCGAGATGGGCGATTAAACTTCTGGCCACGACCAAAGCGTCTTTGGCTTCCCACAATCCGACAAGGCCCCTTTGATCAAAAGCGGTCAGCCCCTCGCCCAGCTCGATTAATTCGTTAATTTTTTCCGCGGCGATATTAAGTTCCCTTTGGTTATAGCGGTAATTGGCCCAAACCCCGCCGGCGTAAACGTCCATGACGTTTTGGAGCGCCTCGGTCAGTTCCCTGGCCCCAAAAAGGCTGGTTTTCGCTTTCTCCCTGGAGATCTTGGTCCTTAGTTCGCAGGCCGCTTCCCTGGCCAGCCGGGCCGCGGGCCTGGTGGGGTCAGCCCCGCCCCCGCCAAAGCCGCCCTTTAAAAGCGTCTCCGAGACGCTAATCGCGGCCATCTCGCCCTCGGCCATGCTTCCGGTCACGTATTTTTGCGGGGCCCCGCCGGCGGCGTCGCCAATGGCCCATAAGCCCCCAATGGTCGTTCGCCTTTGGGTATCCACCCAATAACCCCCGGCCGTATGCCCGCCCTGGACATACGGTTCGCTGGCCCCAATCTCGACCTTAATCGTCTCCTCGCTCTCGGCGCCCAAAGCTTCCAGGCCCAGACCTTGGCCCTGACCAGGGCCCTGGCCTAGGCCCTCGCCAATACCGTCACATTGGCTCCCCCCAGGGGCCAAGGCCGCCTCGGCCCAGCCCAAAAGCTCTTCCTCAAAAGCCGCCTCGGCCAAAGCCGGGTCAAAACTTCCGGGCCCGGCGTAAGGTTTTCTAAGCCCCCGGCCGATCTTTTCCGAGCTTCGAAGGCTAGCCCATCTTTCTTCCAAGAGTTTCAAAGTCTGGGCCGGGCACATGTTTAAATAAGCCCGATAGAGTTCTTCCCGGACGGCTAAACTAGCCTTAACCGAGAGATGGCAAGGCCCGCGCCCGGCCGCGATTTCCCTCCTGGCCGCCAAAACCCTCCGCGACGTGGTTATTCCATACGAGCTTTCATAGGGCCAACCCAGGCCGTTAAGTTGCTGGGCCCCGGCTCCCAAGGCCAAGGTTCCCGTGGGGGCCATGGTGTCTTTGCACCTTAAGGCCACGAACCTCATCTCAAGCGAGGTCATCTCGGCCCCGGCCCTAATGCCCAGGGCCAGCCCGCCGCCCAAATTGAAGGGCGAATACCAAATCCCGTTTCCGATGGAGGCGGGGTTTTGGGACTTATACAAACCGGCCGCCCCGCCGGTCGCCACGATCACCGCCCCGGTTTCGAAAAATAATAAGCCTTCACCGGCCTTAATGGCCATCAGGCCAAAAACCTTATTGTCCAGGGTTAATATATGGGTCCCGGTCGATCTTTCAAAAACCTCGACGTTGGGCGACCTTAGAACCTCCCTGGCCAAAAGGGGTTTCAAGTTCTCGCCGTTGACCCTTAAATTTCTCCAGCCCCGCTCCAGCCTCCGGCCTTCCGAATCCCTATGAATGCCCAGCCCCAGCCCTTCCAAAAAGTCCGCTTGCTTATTAAGGAGCCTAGCCATGGACAAGAGTAAATCACGCCTACCGATCCCGTGGGCGTCAAACAGGGCGTACTCGACGTAATCCTCGGGAGTCTTACCGCGCCCAACGTAAGCGTTAAGGGCGTTGACCCCGGCCGCCAAACACCCGCTCCTTTCCAAAAAAGCCTTTTCCACCAAGGCCACCTTATGGCCCAGCTGGCTAAGCCGAATGGCCGCCAAACACCCGGCCACCCCGCCGCCCAATATGGCCACGTCGCAAGGCCTACGTACTAACCCTAAATCGCCTGACATAATCTTCTACCAAAAAGCGACCCGCGAAAAAAAGTCGCCAAATAATCGGCCAAAAAAGCCGCCACCCAAAACGACCCAAATAATCGGCCAAACAACCGCGGTGACTAACTGACTAAAATAATAGCCCCATTGTAACCCAATCCCAAAAACCCTTCAAAATAATCGCCCCAATGAAATGGCCAACCGACAAAAACACCCAAGCCCTTGGCCCATCGCCCAAGGTAAAACCGCCAAATATTCCCCCAAAACGGCCCACGATTTCCAGAACTAGGCCTGGGGTCTATATCTGGAAGTTGTAGCCGCTTCCTCCGTTGGCCAATAGGCGATTTCCGACCAAAACGGCCTGGCCGTTTTCAAAGGCGTAGAGTCGGTAGATTAGGACCTTGACCCGATCGCCAACGTTTAGGGAAGGCCTTTCGAGGGAGTAGCCGGTGGTGAGGGAAAAGTCATTTATTTTGACGGTCACCTCAAGCTCGTTTCCCCTAAAGGCCAAGGATTCGACGATGGCGTCTTGGACGCTGTTTTCGTACTGAATCGACTCCTCGTGGGAGAAGATGCTGACGAATTCCGGCCTAATGGCGCAGCTGGCCCCGTCCGGGGCGGTGTCAAACCCGGTAAGGGAGCCGTAGTTATCGACCACGGTGGAGTCGCCGATAAAGCGGGCCACAAAGGGCGTGGCCGGGGTCCGGTAGAGTTCGATTGGCGCCCCGGTTTGCTCGATTTGGCCGGAATTGGTGACTATGACCCGATCGGCCACCTCGATGGCCTCGGATTGGTCATGGGTCACGAAAATGCTGGTTATCTTTAAGCGGATAATCATGGTCCTTAGCCAGGATCGAAGCTCCCGGCGGACCTTGGCGTCTATGGCGGCGAAGGGCTCATCCAAGAGTAAAATCCTGGGCCAAGGGGCCAGGGCCCGGGCGAAGGCCACGCGCTGCTTTTGGCCCCCCGAGAGCTGGGCCGGATAGCGGTGACCAAGGTTAGAAAGGCCGATTAAGTCCAAAAGTTCATGGACGCGTTCCTTGATTTTGGCCTTGGGAACTTTCTGCGTTTTGAGGCCAAAGGCGATGTTGTCAAAGACGGTCATGTAACGAAAAAGGGCGTAGTTTTGAAAAACGAAACCGATGCCCCTTTTACTGGGCGGAAGGTTTTTTATGGACTGGCCGTCGATTAAAATATCCCCACCGTCCGGCGTTTCCAGCCCGGCGATCATGCGCAAAATGGTCGTCTTCCCGCTTCCGCTGGGGCCCAATAAAGCGGCCAAGGTGCCCTTGGTCAGATCGAAGCTGACTTTTTTGACCGCCTCAAAGCCGCCAAAGGTCTTGGAAACCTCTTTTAATTCCACGAACATGGTCATCTTTCTCCCGAAGAAACCTGGTATGTTTAATATGCTAAAAGGCCCTTTTCGCCAATTTTCCGGCCGAGGCGAGGCGGCGATTTATGGGTTTTTTGGGGCCGGTCTTGCTTGGCCGAAAACGGGTTTTTTGTCTATTTTTGGCCGAGTATGGTTAACCTAAAATCGCTTGTTTTTGGTTTTTGTTGGGCCGCTCTCGGCTGGTAATGAAGGCTATTTTTCGTTTTTGGGCCTCGGATTGTCTGGCCGATAACGGGTTATTATCGCGTTTTTTTGGCCCCGGCCAGGCCTTGATTTTTGGTT
>JAITLH010000017.1 GCA_031277995.1 Deltaproteobacteria bacterium | reverse complement strand
AAAGTCGTATAGATGAATCGAATATAGATAACTCTTCGCTAGGCTTAAAAACGTCACCCGGTCCGGCCCCCACTACCAGGGGCCCCGACCCCGGCCCCGGCCCCGGCCTAAAAATTGGGCCCACTAATGCGCCGCGGCGAGGGGCGACTTGGTTACCGAGATGGTGGTAGGATGGCTAATTTATCCCGATTAGGGCCTAAATAAGCCAAAAAAATTTTGCGCCAAACTAAGTCATCTAGTTAACTTGTGCCTAAAAACCTTTGGCCAGGGTAGTTTAAGCCCCGGGCCCGCCCCACAAAAGCCTTTAATGTCAACGCTTTTGTTCGCAGCGGCCAAAAAGGTTGCCCAAAGTTTTTCGGCCCAATGGGTTTCCCGGATACCAAACGGTCCTTTGGCCAAGCCCCCCCAAGGGCGGCTTAGCCAAAAGCCCCCTAAGGGCCAGAAGCCGGCCATTGGGGCCGGCCCCGGCGAGTTTCAAAACATAGCGAGTCCGTAGAAAAGGTAAGTTTTAAGGAAACTGAGAGTCCCAATCGAGCGTTTTATCGTAACTTAACCATGGGTCCGGGCTTGGCTTCGTTTTTGGGGCGGGTCGGGGCCGATTCCACCTTCGAGTTTGAAGGGTTTATTTGGGTGAAAAAATTATGAAGAGAGCCGTGCAAACAGGGATGCTACTCCAAAAGGGCTGTGGCCTTACCCTTTTGACGCCGGACGAGGTCAAGGAGACGCATTACGCCGGGCTTGAAATCCTGGCCAAAACGGGTGTTTTTGTCGATTCCGACGAGGCCTTGGAGATCTTCCACTCCATCGGCTGCGTGGTTGACAAATCCATTAAACGGGTGCGCATACCCGCTCACCTCGTTGAGGCGGCCTTGGAGAGCGCCCCGTCCCAGTTCATCGTCCGGGGTCGGGATCCCGAAAGGGCCCTTAGGATCGGCGGCAAGAGGGTTAGCTTCACGCCCTTTGGCGAGGGGGTCAGGGTCAACGACCCCTACACCGGCGAGCAAAGGGATTCGACCAAAAAGGATTTGGCGGCCATTACCCGCCTTTCCGACTGGATAGAGGAATTTGACATCATCCATCGGGCCGTGGCCTCCCAGGACGTCCATCCCGAATCCTATCCGCTCCATAACTTTGAGTCCATGATCCACAACACCACCAAGCCCATTTCCCTGGGCGGCGGTAACGGTTTTTTGGTTGACAAAATGATCCAGCTGGCCGCCATGGTTAGGGGCGACAAGGATTCCCTGAGTTTGGAACCCTTGATGGTCATAAGCACTTGCCCGGTTAGCCCCCTAAGGCTGGTTAGCGAGTGCTGCGAAATCGCCATCCATGGGGCCCGCCACCGGATCCCGGTGCGCTTTACCACCATGGCTTTGTCGGGCTCCACCAGCCCCATTACCATGGTTGGCACCATGGCCGTGCAAAACGCCGAGTTCATGGCCTGCGCCACCTTGAGCCAGGCCGTCAACAAAGGCGCCCCCATTTTCCGCAGCGGCACCTCCACCCAGCTCGACATGAAAAAAGGCGACGCCTCGGTGGGCTCCCCGGAGATGGCCATGATGGCGGCCATGAACGCCCAGATCGCCCAGTTCCACGGGGTGCCTTCCTGGACGGGCGGCACGTAGACTGACAGCAAGATCCCCGGCGGCGCCCAAGCCGGCCACGAAAAAACGCTCACGGCCCTTTTGGCGGGGTTGGCAGGGTCCAACGTCATCTACGGGGCGGGCATGCTAGAGTGTGGAATGACGGTCGATTACGGGCAGCTGCTTTTGGATTCCGACATGCTCCAGATGGTTTTGTTCCTTCTTCGAGGAGAAGAGGTGACCGAAGAGAATCTGGACCTCGAGGAAATTCACGAGATCGGGCCCCATGGCAATTACATGATGAGCAAGCTCACCCGTAAATTCATGAGAGCCCAGAGCCGGCCCAAGTTTTTTGACCGGATGAACATGGAGGCTTGGAAAAAGCAGGGCAGCCCCGATTCCTATCAGGTGGCCCTAAACAAAGCCAAGGATCTTTTGGCTAACCACCAAGTCGAGCCCCTAAGCGACTCGGTCTCAGACGATATCCGAAGGTTCATAGTCGAGGCCGAAAAGGAATTGGGCGTCGTTAGCAAAAACCCCGACTACGATCCGACCAAGGGCAGTCTGGCCCCCTAAAGCCAAGCCTACGATCCGACCAAGGGCAGTCTGGCCCCCTAAAGCCAACCTCCCCTTGGTCCAAAGAAGATCGGCTCCCCAAAAGGCCCTTGTTTTTCCTCGCCGGGGCGCCATCGGGGGGGGAAAGCCGATCTTCCAAAAGCCTTTCTTGGCCGGGTCTCGGGGCCAAGAAAGGCCTGGCAATCCAACGCCCGAAACTGATCAGCCCCGGGAACGATCAGCCAAAGGCTACCATATAGGCGATAATTTATCCCCTTAAACCTTTCCCGCTACGTTCCGGACGCGGTTCGTTCGTCGAAATTTCGGCTCCGGCAGACGGACCCGGTAGCGGCCAATTAGCCGCCGGCTTTTGGCCGGCGGCTAATCCCTAAGCCGGATTGGCTTTGAAAATAATTTTTCCCCGTAAGGAAAACGATAACCCCCATGCCTTTAAAATACGCCATTTTCGATTTTGACATGACCTTGGTCGATTCGATTAAGCCCCTAACCACCAGCGCCAATTTGCTGGCCAACGAGTTTGGCTTGGCCGAGGTGACCTACGATCAAGTTTACCTAGCCGAGGTCTCGGTCCCCAACTGCACCTTTGAAAAACTCTGGTCCCAGCTCTGGGGCCATTACGAACCGGCCTGGTACCAAGCCTACGCCGATCACATGACCGAGCCCGAATATAAGGCCATGGAACTTTTTGAGGGCGGCCGGGAGACCTTGGAGGCCCTAAAAAACCGCGGCGTTTCCCTGGGCCTGGCCTCAAACCGCGACACCCCCGACAAACCCCTGCGCATGCTGGGCATCTTGGAATTTTTCCAGGCCATCGTCGGCCAACTGGACGTCAAAAACGTCAAACCGGCCCCGGACATGATCCTAAAGGCCATGGAACTTTTGGGGGCCAATCCCGACGAAACCCTCTACGTTTGCGACTCCAAAGGCGACCTGGTCGCCTCCAAGGCCGCGGGCGTCAAGGCCATGGCCATGACCACGGGCGGCCACTCCAAGGAGGAACTGCTCGCCCTGGGCGCCTTTTCCGTCGGCGACAAGCTTACCGAGGTCATTTCGCTCTTTTAAGTCCCCGCTGCCAGCCGCGGGGGGTTAAAAGGGAAAAACCCCAAAAACCCAACCGCGCCCCCGGCGAAATTGGGCCCAAGAACGCCCAAAATCGCCCCCCAGAGCCCCGGCCGGGCCAAAATGGGACATAAGTTAGGGTCGAGGCCTTGGCGGCGCTCCCAGGCCCCAATTTGACCGTTTACGACCGGGCGGGCCCGGTCGCGAAAGCGGCCCCGCGAGTTTCCATAAGTTTTGTCCCAAACCGACGGCGAACGGTTTACCAAAGGCCGGAACTTATTATTAGGCAAGAACCAAGAACCAAAAATCACAACCCAAAATCCCCTGACTTTAAATAGCTTTATAGATAATTTATATTAATAGATAGATTAAGACTTAATTTTTCAGATAAAATGCGTAACGGTCACGGGCATGCTTGTATCTAAGCGAGTAAATTTTACTTCGTTTGGTTTTTGGTTGTTTAAGTCACTGATATTATTGACTAATTATTGGAGTCTAGACCCTTAAAGAACATTGGGGTCCGCGTTAAGTTATTTTAATCCTCCCCTGGAGGCAAGTTTACGTCCAAAGGTTTGGCGTTTATTTGACAAACTCGTAAGCCGTCTAGTTTACGGCAAAATCCCCATTCCTGGCACTATGCCTAAGGAGCTTATCGTTATGGCCAAGAAGATGGACACCTCAAAGATGCTTGAGTTTAAGGCCCCCGACGCGGCGTCAGCCAACGAGCGCTATATCGGAGCCGCCTCACTCTACAAGTTGGCCAAGTCCAACTATGAGGAAAGCGACGGCGCCTTCATTCGGGCGCAAATCAAAGAGGTGGTCGAAAACAACTACGATCTGGGCGAGGTCCTAGAGGTCTATGAGATCTTCGGCGGTTACGTTAACCGCAGTTTTGGGGTCACCGTCGTAAAGGACGGCCAGCTCGAGGATTACTTCGTCCGCAAATACAAGGCGAAGTTCAATTCCGAGGCCGACCCCGGCGACATCCTCTACGAACACAACCTGATCAACTACTGCCTCAATAACGGCCTTAAAGAGGCGGCCAAGGTCTACGTTTCCAAAAACGGGACGACCATGGTCAGCCTCGTCGATAAGGACGAAACCGGCAAGGATCTTAAGCGCTACTTCGCCGTCTACGACTACCTGGAAGGCGAAGACAAGTGGACTTGGGTCAACAATGAGAACAGCCCCACGGAGTTTAGGAACATCGGCGCCCTGCAAGCCCGTTTCCATCTCTATGGCCAGGGTTTCGATCCGGGAAAACTGACCAAGGCCGAACCCAAGATCCAGTTCCTGCTTCCCGAGTTGGTTGACCGTTTTTCCAAGCTGGCTTCCCGGAATCTCCCCGATTCCATTTTCCACGCTTTCTTTAACTCGAAGCTCCCCAAGATCATCGAGACCATAAAGAAAAACCAGATCCCGGCCGAGGCTTACGCCAAAATGCCGGAGGCCCCCATCCACGCCGATCTCCACGCCGGCAACGTCAAGTGGGTTGGAGAAAATTGCACGGGCATCTTCGACTTTGACTGGTCGAAGATCGAGGTCAGGCTCTTTGACATCGCCTTCGCGCTGATTTATTGCTGCTCTTCCTGGCGTCCGGAAACGGACGGGCATTTGCGTCTCGACGACTGCCAATGCTTTTTGGAAGGCTACAATGGCCAGCTAAAACAGCTAAAAGGCTTGGAACCCTTAAACGAGACCGAGAAGAAGTACTTCCCGGAGATGATGGCCGCCGGTTGTCAGTATTTGATCAACTGGTGTACCACCCTTTACTTCTACGAGGACCCTGAGTTGGTTAACGACTATGAGGCTCTCTATTATCTGCTCCACATCACCAGGCTCATGGATTGGATTGAGGCTCACAAGCCCGATCTGGCCAAAGTGATCCAGAGCGT
>JAITLH010000012.1 GCA_031277995.1 Deltaproteobacteria bacterium | reverse complement strand
AAGGCCGGGGCATAAGGCTCCCCGGGCCTCCGGGGTTTTTGGGATCGGTTAGGCTAAAAACCATGGCCGCGAGGATGGCCGTCCCGACAAACTCGGCCAACATGGCCAAGGTTAGGGGGGCCGCCGAATCGGACCAAGCCAAGGCTTTCTTTAAACCGGGATGGGGGAAATACTCGCCAAAGGTCATGGCCGAAAGCTCGCTCCCAACCTGGCCCCTGACGATTCCGGCTGCGGCCTCAAAATGAATCAAGATGCCCTTGAACTGAACGTAGAGTAGGAGGGCGGCCAAAACGGCCCCGATTAATTGGGCCAAAAGGTAAAAAAGGGCTTTTCCGGCCGGGAAACCTCGCCAAACGACAAAGGCCACGGTCATGGCCGGGTTGATGTGGGCCCCGCTGGCCGCCCCAAAGGCGTAAATGGACAAGGCCACGGCGATAAACCAAACCGCGGCCACCTGCCAGATACCCACCTGGTTGCCGGTCAAAACGGCAGACTGAACCACCCCCACGCCCAGGAAAACCAATAAAAAAGTCCCGCCAAGTTCTCCAAAAAATTCCCGGCGAGAAATCATTGCCCTTCCCCTTGGCCCACGAAATCAAAGCCGTCCAACTCCTCCGGGCTTAGTTCGTCCATGAAACTTATAAGCTCGTCGATCTGGGCCCGATAGTCGATTAGGGATTTTTTCCACATGGCCAAACAGGCCCGGCCGTTTTTGGTCAGGCTGAAGCTTTTTTTGGGCGGCCCCCCGTCGGCGGAAAGCCAACTCGATTCCACATAACCCTGGCTTTCCATTTCTTTGAGGCTCCGGTAGATCCCGCTCAAATCCGGCGGGCCATGGGTAAAGCCGCCCTTTCTCTCCAAAAGGCGCTGGACGCCGTAACCATGAAGCTGGCCTTTGGCCAAAAAGGTCATGACCAGGGGCTTGACCAATTTGGTGAGAGTCTTACCCGTGCAGG
Organism: Deltaproteobacteria bacterium; assembly: GCA_031277995.1. Classification (GTDB taxonomy): domain Bacteria; phylum Desulfobacterota; class Desulfarculia; order Adiutricales; family Adiutricaceae; genus JAIRNQ01. The sequence continues at coordinate 17,879 of JAITLH010000012.1, read as the reverse complement.
GACAATCGCCAAAATCCATCTGATTCCTCCAAAAGCCGCCCGCCTAACCAAGGGCTGGACACCGACGCGGCTAACCAAAGGATAGAGCGCCGCTCTTAACCAAAGGGTAAAGCGCCGCGGCGCCCAGGGCGACGCGAAATAATGGCCAAAAAAAACCATTCGCGAGTATTGAACAATCTCCAATATAGGAGTAGGTCCTGTAGTGAGTGCTGGGATTTTAACAAACTTTTTGGGCCCGATCAAATTTTTTTTAACCTAATCGTCCCGGCCTAAGCCACAAAACTTCTCCTTTGGGCGTGAATTGAGCCATCTGGCCGCGACAAAAATGAAAACCCTGGCCAAGGGTCTGGGCTAAGAGCCCTGGCGGAAATTCGGGGGGGAGGCAGGGAGGGCAGGCGACATTTTTTTTGGGGCAAAAACGCGAAAAAGCCAGCCCGGGTTTTTTACCCTGACTGGCTTTCGCGCGTATATGGGGGAAAAGTTTAGTTGCCGGGAGTCATGGCGTCTAAAACTTTTTTGAGTTCGGCTTCGTTGGCGTTATAGACGTCGATTTCCGCGGCCGTGACGGTATTGGGAGCGGGCATGCCCGCGAGTTGGGTCTTAAGGAGGTCGCCGTCAATTCCGGCTTTCTTCATTTGGTGCACGGTCATGATTTTGGTGACCAAGACACCGAAATCCTGGGCTCCGTCCCCCAGCTTAGCCGTCTCGGCGGCCACGGCTTGGGGATCGGGGTTGCCGTAAATGACCAGAAAGGTCTTGACGTTTTCGTCGTTGATGTCGGCGCCGGCGGCGAAAAGAGGCAGGGCGGTTAAAGCCAGAAAAGAGACGGCCACGAGAGCGAGAGCGAATTTTTTCAACATGTGTTTAATCCTCAATGGGAAAATTTTTGATAACTTTCTAGCTATCAAATCGTGGAGTAATTTCCACTAAATATATCAAAAGCGGACTAAGATATTATTATGATCTCATAATAACATTTTTGTCCACCATGAATACAAACGCGTCTGGGCCAATAAATTACTCGGTTGGCCCAAGGGGAAGTTTTACTAACATAAGGAAAAAACAAGGACGCCAGGGGGGGGAGAGCGATGGTCGCGGCTCGCCGTCAGCGAAATAAAATCCCAAAAAATTTGCCGCGATTAACCGTTTAAACATTCGGGCGCCCAGGAAGGGAAAAAAACGGACCGTATTTAGCCCAAACGAACGGGCCGTTTCCAAAAAGTCTTTATTGAAAAGCCAATCGCTTGTCCCCAAAGAACTTTTCAGAAAGGTAACATACCTCATTTCAAAACTTATTGTCAACTTTTTAAGGTAAGCCCGGATAGCCCGCCAAATCGCCGCTCCCCTAGGCCCCAAAACCAAAGCTTTTGAATAATGGCCAAAAGGAATCGCCAAAAAAAACGGCTGGGCCTAGGCCGGGCCCAAGGCCGGGCCCAAGGCCGGGGCCAAGGCCGGGGCCAAGGCCGGACAGGCCCAAATTGGCCCACGGGGATCCCCGGGGAGGATTTACGTAGGCCATGGATTTTCGGAAATAATTTTCTTAATTAAAAGCCATTTATGGGGTCAAGAAAACATTATCAAGGGAACCATGGTTGATAAAAATGGTATTTTATGGTATTTTTGACTTTAAGGGGAGTCACACTCTCCCTTATTTTCTCTTTGTTTTAAGGCTTTTCGCCTTAGCCTTATTTGTGTAAAGACTTAAATATGTTAAATACCCTTATCTTCGACCTGGACTTGACCTTACTCGATTCCCTAAGCGCCACCGTCAAAGGGGCGAATTTGTTGGCTGACCGGTTTAACCTGCCCGAGGTCACCGAGGCCAAAATATTGGAGGGTTTGGCCCTGCCTACCAAGGAATTTTGGATTAACGCCTTTGGGGAATTTAAAGACGAGTGGCAAGATTTTCTTGAGCGAAAAGTTCTCCCCGAAATAAACCGTAACATCAAACTTTACCCCGAGGGGGAAGACATTCTTAAATCGGCCAAACGCAAGGGCTACCTATTGGCCGTGGCCTCCAACCGGGCCAAGCCCTGGCACGATCTGGCCGATCTTAATTTGGCCAAGTATTTCGACACGGTCGTTGGCTCCTTGGACGTCTTAAGGCCCAAGCCCGCGCCCGACATGCTTTTAACCATAGTCGCCCAATTGGGGGTTGACCTCCAAAGCGTCATTTACGTAGGCGACGCCGAGGCCGACATGAACTGCGCCAAGGCCGCCGACATAATCGCCATTGGCCTAACCCAGGGCGGCTCTACCCCGGAAAAGCTTTTTAACGCCGGGGCGACTTACGTTCGCCCCACCTTGGCCTCAAGCCGCGACCTCCTAGGCTGCTAAGGTTTGTTGGCCCCCCTTTTGGGAACGAAACCATGACCCCGGATGTCCTTTCGCCGGAAAACCCACCCGGCCAGGTCGACTTAAACAAAATCGAGAACATGTTCTCCGAGATATCGCCCAACTACGACCTATTGAACTCGGTTATGAGCTTGGGCCGCCACGGTTTTTGGCGCGATTGCCTTAGCCGCAGGTTATTGATTAAAAACCCCCCGGGCCATTTTCTCGATCTGGCCACCGGGACCGGCGATCAGCTCCTTTCGATAAAAAAGTTTCACCCAAAGTCGCTTTTGTTCGGCCTGGACTTGGCCCAGAGCATGCTGGATCTGGCCAAGGAAAAACTTCAAAACGCCATAAACAACTCGGCGATCTTGGAACCCATGCCGACCCTAATTCTGGGCGACGCGATAAAGCCCAAACTTCCGGCCCAGTCCTTTGACTCGATCACCGTCTCCTTTGGGCTTAGAAACGTCAAGGCCAAAAAAGCCCTCTACGAATCGGTCTTGAATCTGCTGGTGCCCGGGGCGCGCTTTTTGGTCCTGGAAGTTTTCTTTGACCCCCGTTCGCTTTTGGCCCCGGCCCACCGCTGGTATCTAAAAAAAGCCATCCCCTTTATGGCCGGGCAGCTCTTTCAAAGCTCGACCGAGGCCTATGAATACCTGGCCGATTCCGTCCTCCAGTTTCCCCACCCCGAAAGGGTGATTGACGATTTGCTCGAGGCCGGTTTCGTTCGCTGCGATTACCAGACCTATACCTTTGGCGTGGCCGCGGTTATCTGGGGGCATAAGCCCCTTTGATAAAGCCATTCCGAGAAAGCGGCCCCCAGGCGGCCGCCTGGGGGCAGCGTGGGGGCAGCGTGGGGGCAGCGTGGGGGAACGATTACTCCCCTTTTTTGGCTAGCCAAATTGGGGGGTAACTTAGGCGAGGCCCTGGACTTTGTTAGACAAGTGGGCTAAACTAAAACCACTTCCAAAAGGGGAAGTTTAGATAGATGGGCTGAAAGTCGCCTCGGGGATTGAAGGACCAGCCTTAATCGCTTATAATACTAACGGCGGTCTTATCAAAACTTATATTGAAGTTTTAAATTAAACTTTTTATCTTTTTTAACTTAATATTTGTTTTATAAGTTGGTTGAGTTTTAGATTAAGTAGTTAACAAGTTAGTTATAAGGTGAGAAGTTTGGTAAATTTTTGGTCTATTTTAATTAGTCTTCCTTTATTTTGAGGACGTTTTTCCCCATACAAACCGGAAAAATTTTTAGCCTATGGGCGACTGGCTAGTTAAAAGACCAAATTCGTCAGTAAACGTAAAGGACTAGTTTTATCGTCGCTTAAATAAGGTTTTTTGGACCTTGGGGGATTTATTAAGCCCATCCATGTTTTTCTCTATCTTGGAGCTAAGCGTCTAAAACCTAATGAAAATCGGCCAAACCAGAGGCGATTTGTATTAAAGTCTTAATTATCGTATAGTGAGCATGGGATCCCGCCCGTTTGACGGCGGTAACTTTGCTAGTTTTTAAGCGGCGTTAAGGATTATCGGTGTAAATGTCCGGTTTTTTTTGATTTAACAATTCTCTTCCCCCAAAACGACTTGAGGGGCTTAACCTGGGTTATTATATGAGCGCAGCCACTTCAGCGAGAAGCCAACCCGAGCTCAACAAAGGCCGGGCAGCCGGACAGGAAGGCAAGTTTTTGACCTTTTCCCTAGCCAACGAGGAATACGGCATAGGTATCCTTAAAGTTCGCGAGATCATCGGCATGATGACCATCAGATCGGTTCCCCAAACCCCCAGTTTCGTCAAAGGGGTGATTAACCTTAGGGGCAAGGTCATACCGGTGGTCGATCTCAGATTGAAATTCGCCATGAGCGAAGCCGAATATACCGACCGCACCAGCATCATCGTCGTGGACGTGGTCGTCAACCCGGAAAAATTCATCCATATCGGCATCGTCGTTGACTACGTTTCCGAGGTGGTCAACATCAAGGCCGACGAAATCGAGGCCGCCCCGGCCTTTGGCTCGAGGCTAAATACCGAGTATATCCTGGGCATGGCCAAGATCGGCAAGGGCGTCAAGATCCTGCTCGATATCGATCGCATCTTGGCCGGCGAGGATCTCTCCGGGCTGGGCCTTTTCTAAAACCCGTTTTTTGGCGGCAAGTTTTGGGGCGGGGCGTTTTTAGTCCCCGCCCCCAGAAAGTTCAATGGCCGAACGGCGTAAGCCGTTCGGCCATTTTTACGTTTGGGGGGGATTTTGGCCGCGGCCGGCGGGAAGGGCCAAAATCAAGCGAAGAGTTTTAGCATGTTGGGATGGAACAAGGGGTTGGCGGCCAAAACGCTTTCGCTTTTTTCCAGTTCGTAAGGGGCCCCGGCCATGTCGGTCACCTTACCCCCGGCTTCAAAAACCAGCAGGAGTCCCGTGGCCAGATCCCAGGCCTTGGTCCCTATTTCGAAATAACCGTCGGCCCGCCCGGAGGCCACGTAAGCCATGTCCAAGGCGGCCGCCCCGTCCCGGCGCAGGGTCTTTATCTTGGGCATGATCTTGCCGATGGGGGCCATGACGCGTTCGGTGCGCTTTACAAAGTCGGGGATGCCCGTGCAGACCAAGGCCTCGGGGGAATTGGAAACGTTTGAGACTTTAAGTTTTTCCTCTACGTAGCCTCGGCCGGGGATCTCCTGGCCGCGGAAAGCCCCGCCGCCTTCGGCGGCCCAGTAAGACTCCCTTAAAACCGGCGCCACCAAGGCCCCGGCCAAGGGCCTGGGGGGCCTTCCGGGAATGATGAAACAGCAGGCCACGGAGATGGCGAAAAACGGGTGGCCCCTGGTGTAATTGATGGTGCCGTCCAGGGGATCGATATACCAGCGGTAAGGGGATTTGGCTTCCTTGAGCCCCCCTTCCTCGGCCAAAAACGAATGGCCCAGGTAATACTTGTTGATGGTTTTGTGGATGATTTCCTCGACGCCAATTTTATACTGGGTAACCACTTCATTGGGGCCTTTTTGCTTAACGTCCAAAACCCGGCCATAACCCTCAACCAGGTGGGCGGCCCCGGCCCGGGCCGCCTCAAGGGCCACGTCGAGAAGATTTTGGGGGTTTTCCATGGCGGTGGAGCCTAGGGACATGGGCGAATCTCCTTAACCGCGACCCGAAACCAAGTCGGGTCAACGAAAAAAACGCGATTGACCATTACCTAGACAAGATGGGTGTACGCGAAAGGCCCAAATCGTGAACGTTTTTTTTCGAAGGGTCTCGTGGCCCGCCCAAAACTTACTCTAAATCTTCGCGTTTATGGTCGCGAAAACTTTGGCGGGAACGACGGTAATGGAAGGAAGGCTATCAAAAACTGACCCGGGGCCAAAGATCGTTTAATCCATGGCCCTTTGCCCCTTTGGCTTAGGCCTAAGGGACTAAGCCAAAGGGACTGGCCAAAAGGACTGGCTTGGGGGTAATGGAACCCCGGCGGCCGGCTGGAAAATGGTTCCAAGCCATTGGCCAGCCTATATTTTTGGGTCTGGTCGTGTGATAGTTTTATTCATAATAGCACCAACTGGTGGAAAAACGCAAGAGTTTTAGGCCTCAAAACCAAGAATTTCATGACATGAAAAACTAGGCTTTAAATATAGCTTACGATAGTATGTTAACTACCTAATAAGCTCCCCTAGAGACTCTAATTTATAGTTAACATGCGTTGTTAGTTTTTTGCCCAAATAATCAATTTTGTCTGGTTATATTCTAAAAAGTCTCAAAATTAATCTTGATTAAAATTCCCTAAACGGCTCTAAAAATTAACCCAATAAATAGTTAAGATCTAGATTTTAGCCTTTAGTTAACTGCATAAATTATTTAATTTTAAAACGAAAATTTAAAAAAAATGCCAAAGATCAGCCTCCGTCTAGTCGCGAATTGACGTTAGAAGATATACTATTCATGGAAATTAAAGTACAGTAAACTAACTAATTTATGCCAGCGTTAAGCTTATTAAAGTCCTATCTTATTTTTAAATTAATGGGACTTAACCCATATAAAAGACCTGTTTATCCCAGGACCATGATTGGGCCAAAAACTAACATGACCAAAACCCTGACCGTTTAGCCAAATCACCCCCAACGCCGGGGACGCCGGTCCTTTGGCCCAAAAGGGTTAGGCCCTTGGTTTTTTGGGGAGGCCCAACCCACGAAATCTTGTGGCTGTCATGGAAAAGAACTTTGAAGTGTAGTATTATCGTCTGGACGCCGCTTGCCCAATAGCCCTTGTCCCTCGCGCCCTAAGTCCCAGGCGGACGGGAATTGGCGGACGGAATTTGTGGGGCGGGAATTGGGGGGCGTTCCTATTGGGGGGCGGGCCCATTGGGATTTTTGGGGAGTCGGAAGCTAGGGGGTTTTTGGAAAACGAACGAAGGGGAATTTTAGCCAACCGTAAGGCCTTGGGTGGGGAGGACCTTGGTTTTTTTTGGCTTTGGGGCAACTTTTCTTTTTGGTGAAACGCATGGGTCAAGCCGTCAATGGCAAGTTTTCGCTTGAATACTTATTAAACCTTTTACTCAACGCCGGGCTCATCGGCCATCAGCAGAGCCTTAACCTGGCCGCGGAATATGGGGCGGCTTTTAAAAACGTCAAGCGGGCCGGGACCGATGGGCGGGCCCAGCCCCAATCGGATCCCTTGGATTACGTGGTGAGCCTAAAGCTCCCTTTAATTGGGGCGGCCGAGGGGCGTTTGGTTGACGATGACGTTTTGGCCCACCTTATGGCCAAGGATAGCGGGCTCCCGTATTTGAGGGTCGAGCAAAGGGAGCTTGACATAGAATACGTGACCAAGCTTTTGCCCCGCTCCTTTGCCTACCGGCATTTGGTTTTGCCGCTGGGGCTGGAAGGCAGCGTCCTTAAGGTGGGGGTCCGTCACCCCTTCTACCAAGCGGTCCTCGATGACGTTAGGCGGGTGGCCAACTTAAAGATCCAGCCGGTTATTTTAAGCCAAACCAACCTAAGGAGGCTCATCGGCGACATCTACGCCTTTAACGTTTCGGTTAAGGGGGCCACGGGACTTTACCAAGGGGGGAGTTCCCTGGGCCTGGAAGTCTCCAATTTAGAGCAATACGTAAAATTAAAAAACGCCGCGGAAATTTCCGACGACGACCAACACATAAAAAATTTGGTGGATCTGCTTTTCGCCGAAGCCTTTGAAGGCCACGCCTCGGACATTCATTTGGAGCCCAAAAGGGACCATCTGTTGGTTAGGATGCGCTTTGACGGCATTTTGCACGACATGTATCGCTTGCCCGTGGTCATCCATTCGGCCATCATCTCGAGGATAAAAACCATCTCCAGGCTCGACATCGCCGAACGGCGTCGGCCCCAGGACGGCCGCATCAAGATCGCCCATAAAGAAAGGGAAGCCGAGATCCGCGTCTCCACCGTGCCCGTGGCCTTTGGGGAAAAGGCGGTTTTGAGGATTTTAAACCCCGAGGCCTTGTTTTTGGATCTTAAATCCATGTTTTTTAACCCGGCCGATTACGAAAAATGGTCCCAGTTCACCTCCTTTCCCCACGGCATAATCTTGGTTTCCGGCCCCACCGGCAGCGGCAAAACCACCACCCTGTATTCGACCCTAAGGCAATTGGCCACCCCGGCGGTAAACGTCACCACCGTCGAGGACCCCATTGAAATGATCCACGAGCAGTTTAACCAGATCGCCGTCCAGCCCAAGGTCGGGATTACCTTTGGGAGCATCATCAGGACCATTTTGCGCCAAGATCCCGACATCATCATGGTGGGCGAGATGAGGGACAAGTAAACCGCCGAAAACGCCGTCCAGGCCGCCCTGACCGGCCATTTGGTCCTATCGACCATCCACACCAACGACGCCCCCTCGGCCGTCACCAGGATGGTGGAACTGGGTTTGGAGCCTTTTTTGGTGAGCTCAACGATCATCGGCATCATGGCCCAGCGTTTGGTTAGGCGCATTTGCCCATACTGCTCAGACGATTACGTCATGACCGAAAAAATGGCCCTGGACCTGGGCTTTATCACCCAAGGCGATCTAAACCTCAAATACGGCCGGGGCTGCGAAGAGTGCCGAAACACCGGCTATCTGGGGCGCCTGGCCACCGTCGAAGTCCTGGCCATCTCCCCGACCATGAAGACCCTCATCCTGGAAGGCAACCAAAACGCCATCGATCTAAAAAACCTGGCCCGGGCCGAAGGCATGACCACTTTAAGGGAAAACGCCCTGGACTTGATGTTGGCCGGAAAAACCACCATCGAGGAAGTCCTAAGGGTGACCGGGGCCGACTAACCGACCCCGGGGCGCCTGGCCCTCGGCCGCCCCCCTAAGGCGCCTTGGCCCTAACCGTCCCCCCCGCCTAGGCTGGGGCCCAAAAAGCCCGGGGGCTTTTTTGGGAGTTTTTTTATTGTCCCTGAGGGATATCCATCCCCAACCCAATCGTCCTTACTTGAAAAGAACATAAAGCGATGCTGGCGGAATTAAAAGTCTCAAACCTGGCCTTAATCAGAAACCTGACCTTGTCCTTTGGCCCCGGGGCCAATATCCTCACCGGGGAAACCGGGGCCGGAAAAAGCATCCTGGCCGGGGCCCTGGGCTTAATCCGCGGGGCCAAGGCCTCAAGCGATCTGGTCCGGGCCGGGGAAGAGGAAGCCCGGGTCCAGGCCCTATTTCATTTGGAGAGGCCCGAGGATTTCACCCCCCTACTCTCCGAGATGGGCTTGGAACCAACCGACGAAATCATCATCCAGCGGGTCATCGGGGCCAACGGCCGCTCCAAGATTTATTTAAACGGCTCCTTCATTAATTTAAATAAGCTGGCCGCGTTGGGCGAGGAACTTTTGGCCGTGTCCAGTCAGCACGATCAGCAAAGCCTGGTTAGGGAAGCCAAGCAGCTCGATTTTTTGGACATATACGGCGATCACCATGACCTTTTGGCCAAAATGAACCAATCCCACCGGGAACGCGAGACCCTGGAATCGGCCATCGCCGCCTTGGAAAGCGAGGTTAACCTGGGGGCGGAAAGGCGCGAACTTCTTGAGTACCAGCTTAAGGAAATCCAAAAGGCCGCGCCCCGGGCCGGGGAAGACCAAGAGCTAATGGATCTTAAGCTCACGGCCAAATCCACCGGAAAGCTTAATAAAATAGTCTCCGAGGCCTTGGAGCTCATGGGCGGGGCCAGGGGGGCCGGTTTGACCTCGCTAATCGATCGCCTGGAGGGCTTGGTCGGCAGGCTTTCGGCCCTCGACGAGAGGTTTATGCCCTTATACGAAACGGCCACCAACGCGGCCTCGCTCGTGGCCGATCTCTCGGAGGGCCTATACCGGATAAGTAAAGATCTGGGCCCGGGCCCGGAGGAACTCGAAGAGGTTGACGAGCGCATAAGTCTGCTTTCGAAACTAAAGCGCAAATACGGCCCCACCTTGGAAGAGGTCATCGAAAAGGGCGAGGCCAACCAAAAGATCCTGGCCCGTCTGGATTCGGCCGCCTTTGAATTAAACAAACTCACCAAAGCCCTAAACCTGGCCATAACCCAGGCCCGGGAGGCCGCCCTAAAGCTTAGGGCCGCGAGGGAAAAAGCCGCCCTGACCTTGGCCAAAAACCTAACCCAAACCCTAAAGGTCCTGGGGTTCCCCAAGCTCACCATGCGGATCCAAGTTAGCCCCCTGGAGGGGGCGGACCAAAACCCCGCCCGCGACGTGGGAGAAATTGCCGGCGCCAAGGGCGCCGACGCCGTCTCGTTTCTGTTTTGTCCCAACCCCGGCGAGGGCCTAAAGCCCCTTTCCAAGATCGCCTCGGGCGGAGAGCTGTCCCGGATGATGTTGGCCCTAAAGATCGCCCAGGAGCCCAGATCCGATCAAAGCCTCGTCTTTGACGAAATCGACAGCGGCCTTTCCGGCCAAACGGCCGAGGCCGTGGCCATGAAGATGACCGAACTTTGTTCCCGGCAACAGGTCCTGGTCATAACCCACCTGCCCCAGATGGCCTCCCTCCCCGGCAGGCATTTTTTGGTGGCCAAAAGCCCGGACCAAACCGGCGATCGCACCGAAACGACCATCACGGAATTGGATCGGGATTTAAGGGAACTGGAATTGGCCCGCATGCTAGACGGGGCCCAGCCCTCCCCCGAAGCCCTGGCCCTATCCAGGCGCCTACTGGACCATGGGGCCAAAAATTAAAGCCTAAGGGCTTTTTGCCAGGGCAAATCGCCCTTCCCCCCACCATTGGCCCGTCTAATTTTTCCCTGGCCCCCGGGAATCGGCGCCGCGCCCACTTTTCCTTACGGCGCCTTTAGGTTATGGCCCAGGCCAGGATCCCCCATCGGCTCAAGAATTTAGGGAATTCTTATTATGGCCCAGGCCAGGATCCCCCATCGGCTCAAGAATTTAGGGAACCCTTATTTTGGCTTTTTTCGCGAAAAAGCCCAGGAATCGTCTCGTGGTCGATTTTAAGGAATTAAAGAAAAGGCCGATATACGTCTATCTCATGGTCTTGACCTTTGGCCAGGCGGCGGCGTTTTTGGGCTGGAACGCTTTGTACACGAATTTCGCCGTCGAGGTGGCCCATTTAACCGGGCAGGAAAACGGCATCATCCAATCGGTTAGGGAACTGCCGGGTTTGATATCCATCGGGGCGGTGGCCCTTTTGTTTCTGGTTAGCGAAAACACCCTGTGTTCCCTGGCCGTAATCGTGTGCGGTCTGGGGGTCATGATCACCGGGTGGTTTCCGAGCTTTTGGGGCCAGCTGGTTTGGACCTTTACCCTAAGCATGGGCTTTCATTATTTTGAGGCCATAAACCAAAGCTTGGGCCTCCAGTACTTTACCTTGGAAGAGACGCCCGTGGTCTTAAGCAGGCTACGGGCCGTGACGGCCATGGGCAGTTTTTCCATGGGCTTAATCATAGTTTGCCTAGCCGGAAGGCTCGATTACAGGGCGCTTTTTGCCTTGGCCGGGAGCGTGGCCGTAATCGTGGGCGTCTGGTCAATTTTTCGGCGGCCGGATCGAACGGGTCTGCCTATCCAAAGGCGCGGGGTCATAGTTAAGCGTCGCTACTGGCTTTTTTATGTTTTAACCAGCCTGTCAGGCGCCAGAAGGCAGATCTTTAACGTTTTTGCCATCTTTTTGCTGGTCGAATATTTTAAATTTTCCCTCTTTCAGATGAGTTTATTGTTACTTCTAAATAATCTCATCAACTGGATTTTAAATCCCTACATGGGTTTGGCCATAAACGCCGTGGGCGAACGAAAACTCCTAACCATCAAATACGTGGCCGTTTTCTTTCTTTGTTTAGCCTATACGGTATGCGACAGCGCGAAACTGGCCGCGGTCCTTTTCGTGGTTGACCAGATCTCCTTTTGTTTCACGGTCTCCATAAGAACCTATTTCCAGAAAGTGGCCGATCCCAAAGACATCGCCCCCAGCATGGCCTTGGGCGTTACCGTAAACCATATCGTGGCCGTCATAGTCCCATTTTTGGGCGGCGTGCTCTGGATGGTCGATAGGAGCATCCCCTTTTTCATGGGGGCCGTTTTCGCCTTGGCCTCCCTGGTCATGACTAGGTTTATCGACCTTTCCAAGCAAAAGATCGAGACCGCCCCGGGGGACGGGGAAACCAAAGCCCAATCCTAGATTTCGCCTTAAGCTTAAGGTTTTTATGGCTCGGCCTTTCGAATTGGCCAAAGCCAATTCGAAAGGGGCCTTGGCCTTAAAAACTTAAAACAGTTTGAAGGGGCCGGTAATCTCTTTTGGTCTCGGTTGACATAAGTGAGTTCACTTGGGTAGAATCAAGGAGGGTAAGGCAAAAAAGCCTTGGCTGGGCGCCTTAATGGGGGAGGTTGGTAAGGTCCCGGTTTGAATGGGTATAAAGCGTCTTTTTATTAAGCGGCCGCGACTTTTCGGCCGCGAAATTTCCCGCCAAAAATAAGCCAAAAAGGGGGTCGCCAACAAAAAAATGGCCCCGGGCCAAGCCCGATGGCCGCGGAGGCCGGGTGGCGCGCCGGCCTGGCCAGCTTAAAAGCCAATAAGCCATAGTTTTAAATTAACCGTCGGCCAAAGGGTTGTAAACTTAGCCCCCATGGCCTTAGTTTTTTAGCCGGGATCAACAAGCGGAGCGAATTTATGTTTGAGTCGTTTAAAATATTCATCGAAGATCTCCTAGTCAATAAATTTTTTTTCGTGGCCCTCCTGCCCATAGTGGCCTTGTTTTCCGGCCCGGCTTTGGCCGCCGACGCCGGGCATGACCTGGATAACCCAAACAGCATCGAGTCAACCATCAAAGCCTTGCGAGACGGGAACGCCCGTTTCGCGGGCGCCCAACCCACCCATCCCAACCAGACCAAAGATCGCCTAAAAACCCTAGCCGACCAAGGCCAGACTCCCATGGCCGCGGTTTTGGCTTGCTCGGATTCCCGCGTCCCCGTCGAAGAGCTCTTTGACCTGGGTTTTGGGGATCTTTTCGTCGTGAGGGCGGCCGGGGCCGTCCCGGGCGTCGATCAGGTGGGTTCCCTGGAATACGCGGTGGCCCATTTGGGCGTCCCGGTCATATTGGTTCTTAGCCACACCGAATGCGGGGCCGTTTCCGCCGCCGTGACCGGGGCCGACGAACCGGGCGCCTTAGGCCAATTACTGGTTAAACTTACCCCGGTGGCCAAGGCCGTGGAAAGTATCGACCAGGCCCGCCAACTCCAAACGGCCGTGGAACTATCGGCGGTGATTTTTAGGGAACAATTGCCCCTGGTCAGCCCGGTCATAAACCAGGCCGTCCGGTCCGGAAAACTCCTGATCATAAGCGGCGTCTACGACCTCGCCTCCGGAAAAGTCGATCTGACTTTACCCAAAGGCTACGGGCCATCACCCCAAAACGGCGCCCCGCCCGAGGCCCTGGAAGGCAAAGCCCCGGAGCCCTCGCCCGATTCTCCCGAACCGGCCGCCCCGGCCGCTCCGGCCGCGCTTTCCGATTCCCCGAGCGATACTTCTCCCGGCCAACTGCCCCCGACCACGGCCGTCACCTTGCCCGCCCCGGCCCCAAATTTTGATCCTCCGGCCGATACGCCGGCCGACTCAAATAGCGACTCCGCTAGCGACGCCGCTACCGACGCGCCCGGGGAGGCCCCGGCCGACTCAAATAGCGAACCCTTAAACCTGTATGAACCCCCGGTTAGGCCCGGGGAAGCGCCCGAGTCCGATCCCATTACCCCAGCGGGCGACGCCCAATAACCGGGCCCGGGAAATTTCATAAACCCCAACTGGCCACGGCCCGGCCCTTTTAGGGCCGGGCCTTTAATCAATCACGACAAAAAAAAGGATTTTCGTCATGTTCGCCTCCCGTCGTCAGAAGCCCAAATTCTCGGCCTTCGCCATGGTCCTAACCCTAACGATCTTAACTCTGGTCTTGGCTAGCCCCGCCTCGGCTCAAAGGGTCACCCAAACCATGACGGCCTTGGCCAGGGCTCAGGACGCCCACGCCCTGGGCGATAACTTGACGGCCTTAAATTCCGTCCGGGAGGCCGAGGAAGCGCTTTGGAATTCCGCCCCCCTGGGGATTAGGCAAGCGGTTTTCGTGACCGAACTCCCGACCAAGTTTGGTTTTTACACCCCCAAGGTCGGGGAGGATTTTACCGAGGACGAACCCATCATCATTTATTGCGAACCCATCGGTTACACCCAACCCAAAGGGGCCGACGGGACCTACAATATCTCCCTGGTGCCCTCATTGCACATTCTCGATTCCTCCGGAAAGGTCCTGGGCGGGGAACCGCGCCCGGCCCAGGTCATGGCCGGGCATAGATCCTTTTGCACCGAATTCATGGTATCCAGCACCATGGGCATTCGGGGCCTGGCCCCGGGCACCTATGTCCTAAGGCTTACCCTTACCGACAGTAACGATCCCACCAAATCCGTCGAAGTGGACAAGGTCTTTAATTGGCTGCCCCCAGCGGAAGACGCCCAATAAAAAGGTCCGTAGGTTTGGCCAAACGCGCCAAAAAAACTTCCCCCGCTCCCATAAAAACGCGCCCCCCCAAAAAGACGCCCCAAAGGCCGTCCTAAATGGGCCGTCCTAAATGGGCCGACCCAAAGGGTGTCCCAAAGGCGCCCCCAATAGGAGTCAACCTTGACCGGCCCCAGAGAAGCGAAAAAACCCCCGGGCTTGTTTTTCGCCTTTGAGGGTCTGGACGGCTCCGGGAAGTCCACCCAGGCTAAGCTTTTGGCCGAAAGTTTGGAGTCAAGGTTTAACGAAAAACCGCTCCTCCTTAGGGAACCCACTTTGGGACCGATTGGCCAAAGCCTTCGCGAAAAATTGTTTGGCGGCTCCGGGGAAGTTTCCCCCGAAAACGAACTGTCCTTATTCATGATGGACCGGGACTGGGACGTTTTTGCCAATATCCTCCCCGGCCTAAGCTCGGGCCAAAACGTCATAATCGATCGCTACGTTTTAAGTACCGTGGCCTATCAGGGGGCCCGGGGCTTTATGGACCCCAAAGAAATTTTACGGTTAAACGACAAGTACCCCAAGCCCAACCTTACCTTTATCCTAGACCTTGGCCCCGAGGCGGCCTTAGGGAGGATAAAAGCCCGGGGGCCCTTGGTAACTAACTACGAAAATCTTGACTTTTTGGTAAAAGTCAAAGGGATTTACGATTCCTTTGACGGCCCCGATATCCTTCATGTTGACGCCCAAAGTGACCCAAACTCCATCCATGGCCAAATAAGCCGGGCCGCGGATGATCTTATCCGTGGGCGCGAAAGAACGATTCAAAACCCTTAGTTTACGCGGCCCTGACGGTTGGCTTTTTTCCCTTCCCGCCAAAAGGCCATCGGGCCAAGCGGCCATCGGCCGGATGGCCTTTTTTTTCGCCCCAAGGACGAGAGATGAATATTGTCGATTCCCACGCCCATCTTTTTTTGCCCCAATTTGAGGGCGATCTAGGGGAGGTTTTAAAAAAGGCCAGGGCGGCTGGGGTAAAAAGGATAGTTAACGTGGGCCTTGATAACGAAACCAATGGGGTGGCGATCGAGGCCTTCAAAAGCCATCCCGGGCTTCACCCGGCCGCGGGCTGGCATCCGGAAAACGTCCTAAGTTTTAACGCCTCCGAACTCATGAAACTAAAAGAGCTCGCCCTTCTTCCCGAGGTGGTGGCCCTGGGCGAGATTGGGCTTGATTACTACCATGGGAGCGACACCGTCGAAATCCAAAAGGCCACCTTTGAGGCCCTTTTGGGACTGGCCGAGGCGATTCAAAAACCCGTTCTTATCCATTGCCGCGAGGCCTGGGCGGATTTGTTCAAAATTCTGGGGCCCCGCCGGGGGGCCTTAAGGGACGTGGTTTTGCATTGTTACTCGGGTTCCCTGGCCGATACCCGCCTGGCCCGGGAGCTTGACTGTTACGTATCGTTTGCCGGCCCCATCACCTTCAAAAACGCCGACGAGCTTAGGCAAATCGCCAAAACGATCCCTTTCGATAAGCTTTTAATCGAAACCGACGCCCCCTTTTTGGCCCCCGTGCCCTTTAGGGGCAAACGAAACGAACCCGGCTACCTAACCCATCACATAAAGGCCTTGGCCCAGGCCTTGGAAATGGAGCCCAGCGAGGCGGCCCGGTTAACCGCCGCCAACGCCCAGCGCCTTTTTAATTTTTCGGGGCCGGATTTGTAGGCCCCTCGCCGGTCGCCCGATTTGGCCCAAAAACCCCTTGGCCAAAAAACCCCAAAAAAACCAAAACGCTTGAAGCCAAAAAAAACGCCATGCCCAAAACCAAAACTTCCCCTGGCCCGGATATTCCCGAGCCGCTTTTTGTCCTGGCCTCGGCCTCGCCCAGAAGGCGCGAGCTCTTGGCCGCGACGGGGCTGACCTTTTCCATAGCGCCCACTGACGTTGACGAAAGCGTTGGGCCAAACGAGAGTCCCGAGGAATTGGTGGGGAGACTGTCTTTTTTAAAGGCCAAGGCGGGAAGCGAGATTTCGCCATCGTTACCGGTAATCTCGGCAGACACCGTGGTGGCTTTGGGCGAGAGGGTATTTGGGAAACCGGAAAACTTGACCGAGGCCAAAGCGATGCTCCAAAGCCTGTCCGGGCAAGTCCATCGGGTCATTACCGGGGTCAGCGTTATTTGGGCCGAGCGCCAAAGGGAAAAATCCCTTCTGGTCACGTCCCGGATCGCCTTTAGGAAACTTACCGAGGGCGAGATCGATTTCTATCTCTCCCTAAACGAATCCTTAGACAAGGCCGGGGCCTACGCCATCCAAATGGGCGGGGGCTTTTTGGTTGACTATCTGGAAGGCTCCTACACTAACGTCGTTGGCCTCCCGCTTAAGGAAACCCTGGCCGCCCTGGCCATGGTCCTGGGCCATGACCCACTCGTAAAAAAACCCGCCTAGGCGGGTCTTTTTTGATTGGGGGGGCTAGCTTTCTAGCTTAGAAAACTATTTTGGCAATCGTCGGGATCGGTGATTAGGCCCGCGGCCATGAGTAAATCGACCACGATACACATGGTGTATAACTCCAGGCACTCGTAATTGACGTACCTATTGGCCGTGGAATCGAAAAGGAGTTTTATCTCGGCCTCAAACTCATCGTCGGCTTCAAAAAACTCGACCCTGGCCGGGAGTTTGGGCAGGCCAAAATCCCAGGCCTGGGCGCCGGCTTGGCTAAGGCCCTTATGGACGCCGCCGATTTTTGGGGCGGCCTGGGCGAAAAGATCGTATTGGGGGCCAATCAAATTGGAAAGGGGCTTAGTGAGGCTCTCGGAGGGGCTCCCGGAGGTGACCCCAATGCCGGTCAATCTCCCGATGGGCACGAATTCGCCCGTCAAATCGGCCCGGCCCTGGGAGGCCAGATAATGGGCCACCACGCTCTGGGCGTCAATGGGGACGGGGCTGCCGTCCCGGGCAAAAACGGCCTTATTGTCCACCGCCAGGTCCCGGCCCAAAAAATTCACCAAGGCCCGGCCCTCACTATCCAAGGCCAGGCCCAGCGGCGGGGCTTGGCTTTTTATGTCTACTTTGGCCAGATTCTCCAGCTGCGTTCGCAGATAGATCATCCTGGCTTTGTTGGTTTTGGCTCGACTCATGGCTCTCTCCGGGGATTAAAAAAAGCGCCAAACGGGAACCTAGATAACCGTCCCGGTTAAAATGGTTATCCCAAAGTATTGGCCCAAGGCCTAAGCCCAAATAACTTAATCAAGTAACTTGATTAGGCTATTTGCCCAACTTAATTACCTAAGGTTACCTAACTTTGACGCTTAATTAAACTTATGTTAATACTGTATAGTGCTTTGGAAATTTTTAGAAAAAATAAATCAGCTATACCCTATTAACCGAGTTTAATCCGAAACGAGCCTTTTTTCAATCTAAACTTTGACGACCAGCCCTTGGCCAGCCTCTGGCCGGCCAGCGCCTGGCCAGCCAGCGCTTTGTCGGTGAGCGCCTTGCCTGCCAGCGCTTTGCCGTTGAGCCTCCGGGGCCCTTGGAAAATTATCCCCTCCCCGGCCAAAAAAAAACCAGGCCTCCATTGGGTCCGAAATTGCCCCCGCAATCGGTCCCAGAAGCCCGT
>JAITLH010000445.1 GCA_031277995.1 Deltaproteobacteria bacterium | reverse complement strand
CCGCCATAGCGCCTGGTAAAAGAACTATCGGCCTGGGTAAAAGCCTTAAACAGTTTGGCCTTTTGCTCTTGGTTTATCCCTATCCCCGTATCGCTGACCTTAAATTCTAGCTTGGCCACATCGCCGAACTGGCCAAGTTCGCCAGGCTCACCGGAGCTCCCCTGGGGGGCCTGGTCCTTGGCGGCATTTCCTTTAACTCGCGCATTGGCTTGGCCATCCGTATGGCTTACGGGCCAAGGGGCCCCGTCTTCAAGTTCCCTTACTTCGAGTTTGACGTGGCCGCGTTTGGTAAATTTTAGGGCGTTACCCATGATGTTGTTAATGACCTGGCCTAGCCTTAAGGGATCGCCGATTAACCTAGTCGGGGTATTGGGGTCAACGTAACAAAGGAGTTCGATTTTTTTCTCCTTGGCCCCAAACACAAAGAGGTTTAGGGATTTTTCAAGCACTTCCTCGAGGCTAAAGGGGATCTTCTCAAGGTTAATCTTCCCGGCCTCAATCTTGGAAAAATCCAAGATATCGTTGATGATTCCGATAAGGGACGACGTCGCCCCCACGATCTTTTCCAGGTAATCTTTCTGGGTGTCGCTAAGCTCGGTTTCCAAAGCCAGCCTGGACAAACCCAAGATGGCGTTCATGGGGGTTCTTATTTCGTGACTCATGTTGGCCAATAGTTCGCTTTTGGCGTTGGAGGTTTTTTCGGCCATCTCCCTGGCCTCGGCCTGCTCCAAGGCGTCCTTTCTTAGTTCCGTAACGTCGGTAATCCAATGCATGTAAGACTTTTGGCCCTTGAAATCGCAATAAAAGCAATTTAATAAGGCCTCGAAGATCTTGCCGTCGGCTTTAATCAGGGTAATGGGTTTCCAGTTTACCGCCCCGCCCTCCAATAAAATGTCCAAATATTCCCTGGAAACCTCCTTGTCGTAAAAACAATCCGACCAGCGATCGCCCACGTCCTTTCCAAAAAACTCCCGGGCGAAGGGATTGATGAAACCAATCAAATCGTCTTTGGTTATTATCAAACTGATCGGGCAGGAATCCAATATGCGGCTCAATAAACCCTTTTCCGAGACCAGTTCTTTTTGGGCTTCCAAAAGTTCCCTGGTCCTGGCCTCAACCAAGAGTCCCAGGTTTTCGTTAAGCTTGCGGTTTTTGACGTTTAGGCGAATGAGGCCAATTAGCCAGGCCAATAAGGCCGCGAAAAACACCGCGACCAAGGGCACGACGTCCTTTAAAAATTTTTGGCGGTAATTGAACATCTTACCGCTCCACTGGATCTGGATCCTCTCCAAATCTATAATCCCCATGGCCTCGTCCATAAGCGAACGGAGTTTTTCGTTGGCCGCGGTATAGTGGAAAAACGAGGGCACCTCATTGTCAAAGACAATGGCCAGTTTGTAATTGGGCTCTTCTTTGTAGTTGGTAAGGTTTCGTAAATAGTTCAAAGACGCCATCAGGTAATCGATGTCGTCGTTTTTTAAGGCCCCCATGGCCTCTTCCATGCTCTCATACTCGGTAACGTTATGGGGATTGGGAAACTTGGTCCGGTAGGCCGCGGAGTTTTGCAGATCTTTTACCAAACCCACTTTGACGTAAGGAATTTGGCTATGGGACAGTTCGCTCTTGGAGTTTTTGCCAATCAAGGCGTAGCGATCCAAGCTTAGCACTATGGAGCCCGAAATGAAGATCTTTGAATCGAGCGGTTGATAGTCGACGCTGGTCATCATGTCGGCCCGCCCGGCCAAAAGATCGGCCAGCGCCTCGTCTTCGCTCTCGGTTGGTTTACTTATGATCTCAAAGGTAAGCCCGGTCACCGACCCCATGACTTCCAAGATATCCGGGGCGATGCCCTCAAACTCATCGCTTATTTTGTTATAAAAACTCTCCGGGTAATTGTCGGAATCCAAGGCCACCATGATGGGTTTGTTTAAGTACCTAAGCCTGGCCAGATACTTTTTTTGCCCCTCGTCCAATGAGTCCTCAAAGTAGATCTTTCTATACTCCTCAACGCTCAAATCGTGCAGGTTAAACAGATAGTTTCTCCCCCCGGCGTCCAAAAACTTTTGTACCGCGCTGATTATGGGGGCCAAATCTTCTTCGCCGGTCATCAAATAATCATATCTATCTTCCCTCGGAAAATAATACTTACCCTCGATATCCTTATAGCGCCTAAAAAATATAAAGGCGTTTGATTCGTCGTAGAAAGCCTCAATCTCCCCTTCGTTTAAAGCCCTAACCGCCCCGTAATAATCACCATAAGAAACGGCCTCAACTGGCCCGGCCCCATTTTCCATGGCCGAGTTTTCCAAAACCATGTCCTTGACGCTCGAATCTTCCAAAAACCCCAACCGTTTCAAAGCCCCCGGCCCACCCTTCGCGCCCTTGGCCTTACGGCTTTTAAAAACCGTGACCTGCCTTTTAAAAATGGGACTTTCGGTTTTTATGAAGCCCTGCCCTAAGCTTGGCTCAATCTCGCAAGCCAGATCGATTAAGCCCGAGGCCAGGGCCCCGGAAAGTTTCTCGCCGTCCATGAAAACGTGCTCAATCTCACGCCCAAACATCTTGGACAAAGCCTCGCCAAACTTAACCAAAAACCCGCCTTTCTTGTGGTCCTCCCTTTCGAAAGCCTTGCCGCTTCTAAGCGTCCCAAAAACCAGCTTTCGGTTCCTAAGCCCCTCGATGGCCCCAATCTCTCGCGGGGTGACCCCGGGAATTTTCCGATAGTCCGTCAAGTAACTCGTGACCCGGGGCTCCAATTCCTCTGCCTTTTCCCCCTCCGGAAGAAAAACGTACAAGAGCCAAGCCGCCAAAACCACCAACACGCTTATTAAGCCCAAAACCCAAAAATGTCCAATCCGTCTAAATATGTCAAGCCTCATGCTCTCACCCAATTAAACCCCAACTCCGCCCTAATCCCACGCCCAAAACGCCCAAAAATACCACTCCCCCAGTCCTCATTTTTCCCAATCCCCAATACCAGCCAAAACCCAATACCTCCATTTATATTTTATCTTTTCCTAATTCGCGTTGCAAAAATTTACGATTTATCAAACAATTTCGCCATTAACACTTCCATATTTGTTTTCATTTTCTTAACTCCAAGCCAACCCAACCCATTAATCAACCTCCCCGGCCAAAAAAAACGACCTTGGCCCCTTGTCGCCCCCCCCTACCAAACCCGTCCAAGCGAACCTCGGTAGGCCCTTTTGAACGTAAAAATCCCCGGAACGGAAGACTTGTCTTTCCGCGCCGGGGATTTGTTTTTATCGACCTTTGGCCCGTTTCCAAGGCTACCAAATTCTAGCGGCCAAAACAAAAGGGGTTGGGAACAGGGCGAAATAAACCGGTTGGGTTAATTTAACGTTATTTTTGGGCCGTCAACGCGAGTGTAGGTGAAGGATAGATTGGCTTCCCTTAAATCGGCTCTTTGAAAAACGACCCCGGTGAGGTTTGAGCCTTTTAAATTGGCCTTGATAAGCGTCGCCTCGGTAAAATCCGAGAAACTAAAATCGCTTTCCTCGAGGGTTGCCCCATTTAAAATGGCCTTCTGGCCATTGGTCGCTTTGAAAACCCCATGGCTTAAATCGGCCCCGTTAAGCACGGCCCAAGTCAAATCGGCGCCGGAAAAATCCGAGTTTCTGGCCGTGACGTAACTTAAGTTGGCCCTCCTTAAATCCGTCCCTCTAACGATGGCCCCGTCAAAAAGCGCCCCAGACATATTAACGCTGGTTAATTTGGCCTGGGTTAAATTCGCCTGACTTAAGTTGGCCTGGCATAGTTCCGCCCCGCTTAAATCCGTTTGTCTCAAATTAGCCTTGACGAAAAGGGCTTGGCTAAGCTTGGCGCCTTTCAAGTCCAAACCGCTTAGATCCATTCCGGTAAAATCGGCCAAGGCGCCTTTTTCGCCTTTGCTCCCAAGGTAAAGGGCGTGGGCTTCCAAAATCTCTTTTAAATCATTTTCTTCCATGACTTACTCCTTAAATGTCAATTGACAAAAACAAATGAAATTACTCTCTTAAAACTTCTTTCTTAAACCAATGGCCCGCCCTGCGAAATCCGCGAGCGGGGCTTGGAAACGCTTTGGTTTATAAGGGCCGGGGCCAAGCTTAACAATCCGTCATTCTTTGGTTTTTGTCAAGGGCCGATTACCAAACCCGAACGCCATGCCATTGGGAAGGGGCCAAGGTTTAGGCTTTTTGAGTTCTCCCCTTACGGCTGACTTTTTTTCCCGTCAAGGGCTTGACAGCCCCTCGCCTTGGCCGGCCCAGGCTTTTGCCCGCCCAGGCTGGCCGCTCTCCGCCTTGGGACAAGCGAACTTGGCCCAAGGCCCATTTAGCTCCTAGGCCCCAGGGGCCAAACATAAGTCGCCCCGGCCTTCGCCATTGGCGGCCAAGGCTTTTTTCGAGATTCGTTTGAGGGGCTATCGACGCTTGAGACTATGGACTCTTGAGACTATTGATGCTTGAAACTATTGACGCTTGAGGCTTGGGCAAAGTTTTGGGGAGGGTCAAGACGCGGGGCGCGGGGCGCG
>JAITLH010000380.1 GCA_031277995.1 Deltaproteobacteria bacterium | reverse complement strand
CTTGGCGGCTTTTTTGGCGTCTTTGTCGGCTTTGGCTTCCTTGTCAGCCTTATCGGCCTTGGCGGCTTTTTTGGCGTCTTTGTCGGCTTTGGTTTCCTTGTCAGGCATGACGTCTTCTGAGAAGACTGAGATCCTTTCTTCTTCGTAGCGAGGGAACAACCAGTTCAGGAAACAGGGTTCTGACAGAGACTGTTTCGCTTGTTTGCTCAAATAAGCGTCTTTGACTCCACCAAGGCCTAGTAATTCGGGCTTGGGGCGTTTGCCATTCTTGATCTCTGAGTATTTGGGGCGTATGTCAAAGCCAAAGGGTACGTGAGCGCGCTTGGCAAGATCCTCTTTGTTCATAGAGTCTCCCGAGACAATCTTGCGGTCGCCGTTAAACTCCTCATCGGATTGGCCGAATTCGACCGAGGCCAAGATGTCCATCACGTCTGGGACCAAGGCTTTTGGATCCTCGTATGGGTCAAAGCCAGGCAACGAGAAGGACGCGTGGGTTTTGGACTTGTCTTGGTCGGCTTTGTCGCGCGCGGTTTTGCCGCGATCGGTTTTTTCTGGGGCCAGCTTACCCCGGGGGCTTTTTGGCCCGGCCTCGGCTCCGCCGTGTTCCTCGATGATCTCCGTAAAGATCGAGGTGGAGGATTCGAGAAAATCGCTGACCTTGATAAGCCTTTGGCCAACCAGATCGCCGATCGAGGCCTCGACGTTAAGGCTTTGGGCGATGAGGTCGCAGGTCCGACCGATTTGCTCCAAGGCGTCCCGGGAATCCGAATCCTCGGGGAGATCTTCCAGAAGGTCAGGGATATAGAGCTTGACGTTGGCCAAGGTATCGGCGTAGTCAAGGAGTTTTTGGGAAACCGAAAGGCATTTGTCTTCGGCTTCCCCCAAACGTTTTAAGGACGAGGGGATCTCCCGATCGACGATGGTCTTAAGGACCAGGACTTGGCTAGGCTTCAGGCTGGCCTTGGCGGGCTTGCCCAGGGGCCCATGGGAACGGGTGAAGCCTTCGCGCTTTGGGCCGGAACCATGGGGGCGAGAGGAGCCCTCGCGCTTATGGCCCGAATCGTGGGAGCGGCTGGAGCCTTCCCATTTGGAGCCCGAATCATGGGAGCGGCCGAAACCCTCCCGTTTGGGGCCGGAACCAAAGGAGCGGCTCTTTTTGGGGCCGGAACCCTGGCCTTGGTCGTCGTCTCGGTCTTTGCGGTAGGGTTTCCCGCCGTAATCGTTTCTCTGGCCGCGTCCGTAGCCGCCGGAAGAAGGGCCTTTGCCCTTGTGGCCGTAATCGTCCCTGTCGCGGTTATCGCGAAAAGACTTGGGTCGATCTGAGCCGCCATCGCCGTCTGAGGAGCGGCCCCTGGGGCTGGCAAACCGCCTCGGAGGTGAATCCCCACCGTCGTCTTGATAGGATTTACGTTTCATGTTGGGTCTTTTGTAGACTAGCTTCCCCGACGGGCCGTCGGCGGAAACGTAGTCGTCGTATTTGTTTCGCGACTTGCGTTTGGGTGGACCCTCCCCGCCATCGGTGTTCTGGCCGCGATTGGGAACGTGGGGTCGCCTTTTAAAGAAGGCCATTTGATATCCTTAGATGGGAACGTGGCTTAGCCAATTCCATTTCGAAAAAACGGCCTCTGGATCGGCCGCCAAAAATGGCCGCCCCATGGGGCGGCCGAAAAAATCCCTGGTTAGACCAGCATGTCCTTGGCCACTTTGGACGAGTTTTCGGGATCGGTCAAAATTGACAAAATCTCCAAGGCAAAGGGCAAGGCCGTGGCCGGGCCCCTGGAGGTGGTGATGTTCGCGTCGGTAACCACCTTGACCGGTTCTTGGGGTATGACGGCCCCGGTAAGTTCGTTTTCCAGGCCGGGGTAACAAACGGCTTTAAGGCCCTTCAAGATGCCAAGGCGGCCAAAAACCACGGGAGCCGCGCAGATGGCGGCGAGTTTTTGTTTGACCTTGGCCCTCTCGGCGATAAGGGTCATGAAAGCGGTATTGTCGAGATAAGCGATGGTGCCGCCGGGGAGGATTAACATGTCGTAATTCTCGGGAACCAGACTCGAAAGACTCATCTCGGCGCTGACGATGACCTTGTGTTTGCTTAAGGTCTCAAGTCCGGTTTCCAGAGAAACCAGATCGACCGTGACCGCTCCCCGCCTCAAAACGTCGATGATGGTAACGGCTTCGATCTCCTCAAAGCCATTAATCAAGAATACGGCGGCTTTTGGCATGAAACTACCTCACAAAATTTTTTATGTTTAATTACCCAAAATACTTATTGGGTAATGATCAATAATAAAAAAACTAAAAAAAGCGATTTTCTTTGCGTCTTGTCCAAAAATGTTGGCCCATGGGGTTATGAAAAATTTATTTGTTTTTATTTAGCCAAAAACCATTGAACCATGGGGTTGGAAAAAGGCTATTTTTTGGTATTTAGCCAAACAAACGATTGCCCATGGGGGAGTTGGCAAAAGGTTATTTTTTGGTATTTATTCAAAAAACATTTACCCATGGGGTAGTAAATAAAGATATTTTTTGGTGTTTAGCCAAAAAACGATTGTTTATGAGGTTGGCAAAAATTTATTTTGTTTTTATTTAACCAAAAAACAATGGCCCATGGGGCTATAAAAAAGTTATTTTTTTTTATTTGGCCAAAAAACATTGGCCCATGGGTTTGATAAAAATATTTTCTGGCTCCAAAAGCCGGAGAATATTGTTATGGGGTTATTTTGGCGAATCATCCAAGTCCCGGATTAGGGTAATCCCCTGGCCGGGACCGTCTTCCGAAAACTCCACTTCGACTATCTCCCCGGGCAAGGTATTGACCACGAAGGAGGCGTAGTTGGCCTCTATGGGCATTTCCCGGTGGCCCCTATCGACCAAGGTGGCCAGTTCTATCCTGGAAGCCCGACCGAAATCGGTTAAGACGTCCAGGGCCGCCCTGACGGTACGGCCCGTGAAAAGGACGTCATCCACCAAAATGACCAGGCGGTCTTCGAGACTCACGGGAATTTCGGTCCGCCCAACCTTGGGGAAGGAGCGGGCCCTGGTCCAGTCGTCCCGGTAGAGATTGATGTCCAAAACGCCCAGGGAAATTTCTTGGTTGTATTTGGCGCCCAAAAGTTCGGCCAGGCGTTCGGCCAAGGGCATCCCGCCTCGCCGGATACCGATTAAAACCGGAACGTCCGAACCGTGACGCTCGTAAATGGCCTCGGCCAGCGCGGTCAAGGCCGAGTCGATCTCTTGCCCGTCATGGATTTGAACTCGGTCTTTCATGAAATTTCACTCAAAAGCCCATCCTGGCCAGGGGGCCGGGCGGGTCGTCGTTTTTTTGGTTAGGGTGGGGCGGTTAACCCGATCGAATTGGCCAAGGTCAACGGGGCGTTTGGCCCAAGGCGAAAAGGGCCCCGTTGGCCACGTTTGGTAAGACCCTGGTCCCAAAAACCAAGGCCTGGCGCTCCACGGTCAGTAAGGGCCAGGGGCCAAACTTAGCCCCAAAGCTCTTTAATAGGGCCAGTCCCGTGGGGGTGACCGTTTCCCCGACGCTGTTTATGCCCCGGACCATGACCCCTTCCAGAAGAATCGAAACGGCCGGGGCCGGGGAGGGTAAAAGCCCGTGGGCGCATTCGATGGTCCCGTCGCAGATGGGTAAGGGACCGCAAACGAAAAGGTCCGGGTTTAGCCGATCAAAAATGGCCGCGGCCAAACCGATGTCCAAGAGGCTATCGATGGCCCCGACCTCGTGGAAGTGGACTTGGTCCGGGGGCAGGCCGTGAACGCGGCCCTCGGCCTGGGCCAAGATCGCGAAGGTCGAAAGGGCCAAGGCCCTGGCCCGATCGGTAAGGTTGGCCTTGTTTAAAAAGTCCTTGATGTCGTTTAAGGTCCGGTGTTCGCGCTCGGGTTCCAGCTCAACCCTAAGCCCAAACCCGGTAATTCCTCCCAAGGCCCGGGGCTCCAAAAAAACCCGGCCCCTAAGGGCGCCCAGACCCAGGTCGGCCAATAAGCCGTCCAGATCTTTTTGCCCCAGCCCAGAAACCTGGGCCAGGCCCGTTACCATGATGTCGCCGGAAACGCCCGAATGCGGCCTCAAAACCAGAACCCGTCGGTTTTGGCAAGGAGCATGGTCATGATCATGATCGTTTTCATGGTCGTGACCATGGCCCTGGCCAAAGTGATTGCCCTGGGCCAAAAGCGCCGCTCCGTCTTGGTCATCCAAGCCTTCCATGGGCCGAATCAAAGGCGAATCGTGGCTTTTTTTACCCGCTCGACCGGGTCCGCGGTCCGTTGGCGTCTCCGGGGAGGCCTCGGCACGGTTATGTTTTATCGACAAAAAATACCCCCCGTGGATTTTTGATTGAAAAGGAAAAAATTAAATACTCAAGTTCCAGAATCGTCTTAAGCCAAGGTCCCGCCCGCTTCGTTGGTCCCAAAAAACCCTTGGCTCCCTAAGCCCTTAGCCCAAAAAGCCCTTGGCCCCAAAGGCCATGGGCCGGCCTGGCTGGGCCAAGCCGGCGAGATGGGCAATAATAGCCTAAAAGCCAAAATTTATCAATGAAATAACGGTAGCGTACCGCGCGTAAGCAAATTGGCGGCCATAAACCAATGGATACGACCAAGCGATACCTTACCCTTGGCACTAAACAATGGCGCCAAAATAGCGTTAAAGGCGAGCGAAAAAAATCTTTTTAAATTCCTTGGAGCCCCGGGCCAAACGGCGCTCCCAAGCCCAGCGCTCCCTAGCCCAGCGCTCCCAGGCCCAGCGCTCCCAGGCCCAGCGCTCCCAGGCCATGGGGCCCAAAACCCCCGGCGGCTCCGGCCCCAATCGAAGTTTTGATTCTGGGCCCTGGAAACCAATAAATCAAGCCCAAAGGTGAAGCCAAAATCCGTCCCGAGGTAAAGGCCCGGCCCGAGGCTTTAAAAACCTCGGGCCGGGCCGAGGGATTTTTTTAAGTTTTGATTTTTTGGTTAATCAAAACCAAAAAGCTAATACTTTTTATGGTTACCGATGGTTATGGAGTCAACGTCCAGTATTTTATAGGACTTGGGGGAAATTTCCCCGGCCGGTTGGAATAAAATGGTCCCCGAATAGTTTAAGGGGATCTTGGCCGCTTGGCGCTTTTTCTTGTTTCTGGCCCACTTAACGTAGCCGTTTAGGGTGGAATATTTAAACAAGACCGGCAAAACCAGGGAAGTGGTGCACTCGACGCTGAGGTTAAGGATCTGGTTTATGGGGGTGCCGGTTTTAAAAACGTTGTCAAAATAGCGCACGTCGCCGGAGATGGTATATTTTTTACCGTCGTGGCCGATTAGGGTCATGTAATCCCAGGTGGGGAGCTTATCGAGGAAGCGTAAAATCTTCGCGAAGTTGGGCATGTCGCCAAACTTTGATTCCAGCGTCTTGGCGGCGTTTTCCTCGGTGGTGATTAGCTTTAAAAGGCCCGACAAAAGAACCTTTTGAAAATTAAAGGCTTGCCCGGTTTCTTGGGAAGAAAAATAGGAAGACAAAGTCGTGTAAGTTATCACGTTGGGGCTGTCTTTAAGGTTTTCCGGGTAAACCATGTTTTTGTTGATAAAAATGACTTTGTTTACGAAGCGATCGATGGGTATGGGGCCTATCTTTTTATTGATGAGGGAATGCAATAATCTTAGCTTATAGTTATTCAGCTTAACCGGGTTTTCCCTTTTTTCCATTTTGGCGCTGGGGTTAGAACGATACGTTATCGTATCCTTTTTCTCATCAAAAGCGACTATTTCCCCCGCCCAATTTTTACATTCTATGATGTAAATATTTTTTTTGGTTAAAACTATAATGTCAATCTCTCGTTTGTGGTTTACGTCACTATCGAAGATTCTTTTTGAGCTAAAAATAATTGATTTTGAGAAATTTTTATTACTCAAAATAAACTGTTTTAGCTTTTTCTCGCCTTCGTCACCCATGGCCTTTTTGGGGCTCACCTCGTAAACTTTAAGTTTATGATTTTTAATGGCGTTGTAGGTATTTATGACATGTTTGACGGAGATCTGCTTGGGGAATTGGAGTTGAAATAATGTTAACATCAAGAGATAACAAAATATCATCATTGAAATTACATATAGATAAAACATTTCAACAATCCGTTGTTATTTTTGTGGCCATGAAAATTAAGGTTAACCGGCCATTCAAAAAAATTAAACCCAAGCGAGATATTACCGACAAAAAGTCAAATTATGCTAAAAAAGACAATAAACTATAAAAATCTACATTTTTACAATTTTTTTTCTTTTTTTTAGAAAATCTGCCCTGGACCTAAGTAAATGAATTTCCAGGGTCTCCGTAAACCGACCCCAATTTATATTAGCAAAACTTAGCCCAAAGGAAAAGAAAAAAGTGAAAAATTTTTGACACTCCGCCCCATGGTTTTACCTTAACCACTCCCCCGCCTAAATAAAAAAATCGCCCCAACCCCGAACGTTGGCCGCCCCCCAAGCCCACGCTCCAAGGGCGCCCGGGGGTTAAAAACCTCGGTCAAGGTTCCGACGATGCTCTCGATGATTGGGGAAAAGGTGATAGGCCGGCGGGGAAGGGACTAAATTAAGAAGTAGGTAAGGCAAAGCGCCCAGCGATTAAGGCTAAACTCCCTATCTTAAAATAATTTCACAAGTCACGCGCGCTAAAATAATTACTTTTTTAAAATATCAATAACTAAATTGTTTTTTTATATTGTTAATTATACATACCTATAGTTAGTTTTAACTTTTTTAGGCGTATATTTTAACCAAAAATTTCAGCGAAACGCATACGTCTAAATTTTTAAAAAATCAATAATTCTATTTAATTTTTAGCCAGTAAAATATTACTTTTGTCTAGTCAAACGCCGGTCTCATTCTTTATAAAAATAAATAATAATCTTAAAAACGACCTGACGTTTCCACAAAACCACCCATATGTTAATTTAACTAGCTATCGTTAAAATTTTACTCCATCATCAAACTATCGTTAAACCTAATCCATTGCCTTAGAAAAATAGTCGTTAAATTTCACTCTCAGCTTGGAGCGACCCACAAAGTCTCTTTACCCCGGCTAACCGCCCAAAAATTTTCTTTAACCCCGCGAATCGCCCCACAAAGTTTCGTTCGCGTCGCCTAAGCCGCTTGGCTAAGTAACCTTTCGCTCCTAAATCACCCCCGTTTAGTAGCGTTTATTGCTCAAAAAAGGCGTTAAATACCACTATCCAAGTAAATGGAGTCGCTAAACGCTCTTTTTATCTTTGCCTAAGTTTAAAAAATATTTTTTTAAGCCTCGTTTAGTCTTTAATGTTATTTTTAGTAACCAAATATTTTATTTACGACAATATTGGTATTTTCATGGGCCGGGGTCTAGAAACCGTTGGTGGTTTTTCCGTTATTGGTTTTACCGTTGTTGGTTTTTAGGTCGTCCTGGGGACGGGAAGTGATCTCCACCTGGTCAACCTTGCGGCTGTCGGCCGCCTTTATGTGGAAGACGTAGTCGGAGAAAACTATGTCCTCGCCCTTTATGGGTACCCGGCTTACCTGGTCGGTTAAAAACCCGCCCAAGGTCTCGTAATCTCCGGCCGGCAGGGGGGTGGGGAGTTTGCCGTTAAGCTCCGAGATGGTCGCCTGACCGTTGGCCAGTATGACGCCAGGGGAGAGTTCTTTGATGTTTTCGTCTTCCTCCTGATCGTACTCGTCGTTTATGTCGCCAATGATCTCCTCGATTATGTCCTCCATGGTGACAAGGCCCGCCGTGCCACCGTACTCGTCCAAAACCACGGCGATATGGCTCTTTTTTAGCCTAAGCTCGGTTAAAATATCCCCGATTAGCCGATTGGCGTGGACCAAGGTCACTGGGCGGAAGAACTCGGTCGGAATTAGGGCGTTGGGGTCCGAGCCCCAATTTTTCAACAAGTCTTTAACCATCAAAAAGCCCACGATGTGGTCAAGATCGCCTTCGTAGACGGGCAGGCGGGAATAGCCTTCTTTTTTGACGATTTCGACCACCTCGGCGATGGTGGCCGTTTTGTCAACCCCGACCACGGCAATCCTGGGGGTCATGATCTGTTTGGCCACGGTGTCGTCAAACTCGAAAATGCTGTGGATCATTTCCTTGGAGCTTTTGGGCAAGGCGCCGCTTTCGGCTCCGTGGTTAATAAGCACATGCATTTCTTCCTCCAACTCGAGGGGTGAGAGGGAGTTTTTTCGAAGGGAACGCAAGATGCGCGTTAACAGACCGGGTTTGGGACCTTGTTTGGGTAAACCATCTTCCAAAAGGGATAACTCCTTTGTTGGGGTTGACGCCATGGCCCAGCCCAAAGGGCGGCCGCGCGTATGGACTGGGGGCCTAGATAGGTTTGGCTCCCATGTGGGTATGTTTTATTTGTTTTTCGGGTAACGGGGAGGTGGACGGAAGGGAGGCAAAGAACCGACGGTTGGGGACTTTTAACCGTCGTTCGATTTCGCTTCCGTTGTCCGGAATGTCCGGGGCTTTTAGAAGTTTCGGTCCATCGTTATGGGGTTCGGATGGGGAATTCATGGTTTTTATGAAAAAATCCTCTAAAAAAGCGTAAAAACAAGCGACCTTATTTCGCCCCGCCCGCTTGGTTGGAACGAAAAAAACAAGCGACCTTATTTCGCCCCGCCGGCTTGGTTGGAACGAAAAAAACAAGCGACCTTATTCCACCTCGCTGGGGAAGTTGGTCTGTCCGGGAATTCGGGAAAGCGTCGGCCCGCTGTATTGGATTTGGTAATCGAGGGGATCGAGACCGTAGATACGGATCTTGCGGATCATGGTTTCGGGACTAAGCCCGAGGATGTTCGAGGCCGTTTCGGTATCGCCATTGGCCACGGAAAGAGCCTTAATGACGTAACAGCGTTCGGCTTCACCCAATAGCGTGTCCCCGGTGACATTGTCGCCATGGTTAAAAACTTCCGCGGCCAACCTTATGTGAATCGGTAAGCAGTCCAAAACCACGTAACCGTTTCGGCTAAAACTGGACATGCTCTGACACTCGGTCATGAGTTCTTTGATGTTCCCAGGCCAGGGGTAGGCCCTTAGGCATTCTATCACCGATTGGTCCAATCCGTAGAAAGGCAGGCCCAAAAATTTAGCCGTTCGGGAGCAGTAATGGTTGGCCAGGCCTTCTATGTCGTTTCTGGTTTCCCGAAGCGGGGGCAGGGCCAAATTGATGCTGGTTAACCGGGCGAAAAGATCCTCGCGAAAGGTCCCGTTTTCAACCAGCTCTTGAAGGTTGGATTGGGAGGAGGTAATGAACCGAATGGAAACCAGCCTGGAGTGCCTGGAATCCATGGGATAGATGAGACCTTCTTCAATGGCCATCAAAATACTTCTTTGAGTTGATAAGGGAAGGTATTCGATATGCCGCAAAAAAATCGTGCCGTTGTTGGCCATGTGTAGCATGCCAACGGAATTTTCCTCGCCGCCTTCCTGGCCAAACAGGGCCAGTTCTATTTGGGATTGGGAAAGACCGGAAAGGGTCAACTCCAAAAACCGACCGTTTTTCTTGGGGCTTTGCTGGTGGATATGCCTGGCCAAACTGGTTTTGCCGGTGCCCATTTCGCCGGTGATGAAGATGGGCTTATCGCCTTGGGCCAAATGGGAAGCGGTAGAAAAAATGACTTTGATTTGGTGGTCCCGGCCGATTAAGTTGGTCATGGGTTCGGCGAAGAGAAGTTTTTTGCTATCATCGACGAGTTTTTGGAGGACGGCGTTTTTCAAAAATGGGCTGACCAACATGGCCACGGCCGAAAGCGAGTTAAGATCCGACTGATCCAAAACCCGGTTGGAGTTTTCCAAATACAAAAGGCCCATCATGTCTGAGTTTCCGGAAAACAAGGGGGCCAAAAGGCAGGGATGGTCGGAAAATTCGATATTGCGATTACCGGAGTTGAAAAACAGTTCGGTAATGATATGGGGCCATAACACGGCTTGGCCCAATTCCGTCACCGAACGATAGGGAACGTGGCTTAAAAGCAAGCGTTTATCGGACGGAAACGAGAGGTAGGAGATCTGGTTTAAGGGCCCCGTCTCGCCGGGCCAGAGGATGGAGACGGAAGTCGCCCCCAGATGGGACTCCAAAAAATCCAAAAGAACCTTGGGCGCGTTTTCCGGGGGCGACAAGCACAGGGCGTGATTTAACTCAACTAGCTGCGACGCTTGGGTGGGATTTACCGAGCCGGCCGCCTCGATGGCGGGCAAACTAATAATGTGATGCTGCGATTCGTTTACGGCGTTTAAAATCAAGGCCGCCGGAGCCGGCCCGGTAATGACGTCCAGATAGGGCTCAAAGATGTAAATCTCCTGGCCGATCTTAACGCAGTCAAAGGGTTTTAAGGGGAGCCTTTCGGAGACGGGCAGATCGTTTACCAAGGTGCCGTTGGTGCTGTTAAGATCTTCTATGAAAAAGGTGTCCCCGGATTTGGTAATCTCCGCGTGGCGTCTGGAAGCGCTGCGATCGAAGAGAATCAAATCGCACTCGGCGGATCGGCCCAGCATGGCCCTTTCTGGCAAAGTAAACCTAAACCCTAGGCGATCTTCACGAAAGGCGACGAGTTCAGCCATTGGGCCACCCATATATATCGATAATTTCTGTCATGAGATTGGGAAATGCCGCGGGGCATCCGCATTTTGAAAAAAACCTTAAATGGCTTAGTCGTACGGACAAATAAAACAGGTCCGTTTTTACCACGACTGGCCGCGACTGACAAAAAGAAATATAACATTATTGATGGAAAATTTAAAGCAAGATAAATAACGTTGGCTGGCCTTGGGTGGGACAAAAAGCCCTCCTCGCGCTTGGTCGGGAAAAACCGCTCCCCCGCCAAACCCAAACGCCACGCCAGATTCCCCAATAAGCCCTTAACTTCCCCTCCGCTTAATAAGCTCCCAAGCCCATCTCAGCTGCCACCCAAACGCCTTTGGCCTGGCTAGCTTACTTCTGGCCTTCCTTGGCGCCCTTGGTTGGCGCTCTGATCCCCATTGGCCAGGCTAGGTTCCCTCTGGCCTTCCTTGGCGCCCTGATTCCCATTGGCCGGGCCAAGTCACATCTGGCCTTGGTTGGTATCCTGAGCCTTTGGCCGGGCAAGGTTCCCTCTGGCCTTCCTTCGCGCCCTTGGTTGGCGCCCTGATCCCCGGCCTGGCTAGCTTACTTCTGGCCTTCCTTGGCGCCCTGATCCCCATTGGCCGGGCCAAGTCACATCTGGCCTTGGTTGGTATCCTGAGCCTTTGGCCGGGCAAGGTTCCCTCTGGCCTTCCTTCGCGCCCT
>JAITLH010000337.1 GCA_031277995.1 Deltaproteobacteria bacterium | reverse complement strand
GGCGCGGGCGGCGCGGCGGCCTTCGGGGCCTCCTTGGGCGGTTCCTCGGCCTTCTTTTCCGGCGCGGGCGGCGGAGTGGCGGCCTTTGGCGCTTCCTTGGGGGCTTCTTTTGGAGCTTCCTTGGGCGCTTCTTGGGCCTTCTTTTCCTCGGCCGGAGGCGCTCCGGCGGAGGCGGGGAGCGGAACTCCCGAGAGATCTATTATGGGTACCTCAAGTTCGGTTTCGGCGGGGGGCGCCCCACCATCGTAAGTCAAGTCTACGTATTCCCTAACGAGCTTGAGGGATTGGGGATGGGCAAAAATAATCAAGCTTGAACCGGCGCTAAGAAGAGCCACGGCTTCGGTGACTTCCATTAACACTCCCCGGGCTTCCTGTCCGCCCAAGGTCGGGTGCTCTTCGGTTAACTGGTTAGCTTCCTTGGTTTTCCAGACTTCCTCTCCCAATATGTTGATAATCGGTTGTTGCAGTTTATCGTCGGCCTGGATTAGGGCGGCCATGTTAATGCGCTCCATAACCGAGTAACAATATTCCATGCCGTAACCAATACCGCCGGTGTTGGGATCGATTAAAATCCTGTCAGTCGTGATGCCCAAATCCATCAAAAGGATGTTGAGCTGTTTGGCCAAGTTAACGTCGATCGGTGACCGGGCTATGACCGAATGGCCATAAGCCAGGGCTTGGGCTCCCACCTGTTTGTAGTTTTTATCCGTGACGGGACCTAGGATAAGTTTCTTGCCAGAAAACGCTTCCGCGACGGCGGAAAGGGTGTCTTTGTCCTTATCGGCATTGTCAACGCCAAAGACGATCACCGGAACGTCAACGTTGGCTAGGACCTTTTTGACATTTTCTACCGCTTCGTCCGGGCCCGTGTTTTTGTCGTTAGGGTCAGAACTTTTTAGGTGGAGCGATATTAAATCGGCGCCATACTCGACGGCTTTTTTGGCCCAAGCCCCAGGGTCGTCCAAGACGCCGCTATAGGCCTCGGTTAGGGGTCCGGCGAATGATTCCGCGGGATCCATGTCCCAAACCTGCAAACCAAGTTTGGGCTTATTGGGAATTTTCCCTTCGAAGTCATGGAATTGGTAAGCCGTCTGGCCGCCCAAACCCAGGCCCTTCGTACCTAGCGGGGTTTCGTTAATTTTCCCAGTGTATTTGACAGTGTTAATCTGGAAGGCCAAAATATCCTCCGTTTATTTTGGTAACCGGTTTGAACGCTAGACCGACCAAGCTCAAGTCCCGTCCGTTAGTTCAAGCCTTAATCACGGAATATCGATAATAGGAACGTCAGGGAACCCTTCGGCTGGCACCTGACCGCCGTCTATTACCAGATCTATATATTCACGAACCAATTTCAGGGAAGTGGGGTGGGCCATAACGAGTAGGCTGGTCCCGGCGGACAGTAAAGCCACGGCCTCGGTCACTTCCATTAGGACGCCGCGGCAAACGCGATCGCCCAGGGTCGGGTATTCGGTAGTTGGTTGGTGGGTCTCCTTGGTTTTCCAAATCTCTTCGCCAAGGATATTGATGATGGGCTGCTGAAGCTTGTCGTCAGACTGGATCAGAGCGGCCATGTTGATGCGCTCCATGACGGAGTAGCAATACTCCATACCGTAGCCCAAACCACCGGTATTGGGATCGATGAGGATCTTGTCAGCGGTAATCCCCAGATCCATCAGAAGAATGTTTAGCTGTTTGGCGAGGTTAACGTCAATGGGAGTACGGGCGATAACGCTGTGCCCATAGGCCAAGGCCTGGGCGCCAATCTGCTTGTAATTTTTTTCAGTAACTGGCCCTAAGATCAGGTTTTTTCCGGAGCAGGCTTCGGCCACGGCCGACAAGGTCTCTTTGTCCTTATCGGTGTTGTCAACGCCAAAGACGATGACCGGAACGCTGACGGCGTCAAGGACCTTTTTGACGTTGGCCACGGCTTCGGCCGGGCCGGTATTCTTGTCATTGGGGTCCGAGCTTTTCAGATGCAACGAAACGATGTCGGCGCCGAACTCAACGGCCTTTTTGGCCCAGGCGGCGGGATCGTTTAAAACACCGGCAAAGGCCTCGGCCAATGGACCCTCATAGGCGTCGCCAGGGTCGGTATCCCAAACCTGAAGGGCCAGCTTGGCCTTGTTGGGCAACTTGCCTTCAAAGTCATGGAAGTTATAAGCCTCCTGGCCTCCCAAAGTAACCTTTTCCGTACCGAGCGGGGTTTGATTAATCTTGCCCACGTATTTGACGGTATTAATCTGAAAAGACAAAATCCACCTCCTGGAAATCTTGGCTGTCCAACCGGGACAGGCCGCGCAAAAAAGGGCGTTCCCTTCGGTGACCGGCTCTGGCCTACCTTTTGGGGGGAGCGCTGGGGACGGTTTTTTCGTCGTCAGAAACAAAAAAAACGTCTTTTTTTCTAGACAGTTAACCTTCCAGCCGACCAAAAATGGGTCGCTTTCAACAAGTTAGGACTCTTATTTCTGGTCACTTAAAAAGAAGGTTAATATAATCACCATGGTTGATTTATTTAATCAACCATCAAGCAACTAAACTCTCCTTAGAACCTTAAGGCTAATTAGTAAAAGTATATTTACTCAGACTAATTTAGCCCAAACAACGACAAGCTATTCTTTACGACCATTTTGGCGTAAAAAGTATCTTGCCACAAAGCCTGGCCTAGGTTATCCAAAACTAAAAAAGCCTTAAATATCTATAAGGGCAGATTTAATTCGATTAACGATAGGTTATCACTAATTAAATCTGTTTAGAGATCTAGAGGACTAGTTTAGCCGCTTTTATAGCAACTCTCCCATGGTCAAGAGAGGCATGCCAGTCACCGGTTGCCCGGGTTAAAGGTTGGCGATTGTGTTTTACAGATTAACCAGAATTTTACCATTTGTCAAGTCATTATTTTAACTAACTCACCCGGCTTTCCGGTGCCCGGGGCTAGGAAAAACATGCGAATAAGATGCGTCAAAAAATGACTTTTATAAGATTCTGGGTTCTACTTACGTTAAAGGGCTCTTCAAGTAAGGGCCGGGAAAAGCCCATTTGTCAAAAAATATTATCAGGCCGATCGGACTTCCTGGCGCACGAAAGCCAAATAAGAGAGCAGAAAGGTGCCCACGTAAAAGGCCAAAAGGGCCAAGAGATCGGGAGTGACCAAGACCAGGGATTGATTGATAGACAAAACCCCTTGAAAGCGGTTTAAAAGATACTGATCGAGCCTACTCATGGTCGAAAGTCTTAGGGCCTGGCTACTGCCCCTATGGGTGGGGTCTAGCAAAATGGTCGAGGCTTCGCTAAAAAGCGCCGGGGGAGAGGCCAAAGCGGCGATCCGACTGACCCGGTCATAGGCGGCCAATTCCTCGGCCCTGGGGCTCCGGACATCCTCCACGGCCACCACGCTTTCGGCCACGGCCTGTCCCAAAACGGGCACGAAAAAGCTCATTAGGATCCACAGGGCCGCCGCGGCCAAGGCCGAGGTCGCGACGGATCTAAAGACAATCGACAAAAGTAAGGCCAGCCCCAACCAAAATCCAACGTAAATTATTGACAATATTAAAAAAGCTCCGAGCCTTAACACTTCGTCCACCGTGGGTACCAAACCCACACCCATTAGGCCCAATCCCACCAAAAGTACCATCAAAGCCGTAAAAAGAATGGCCACGGTAATAAGCCCGGCCAAATACTTCCCCAAAATGACCTCGTCTCGATAAATGGGCTGGGACAGTATCTTTGACAAGGTGCCTTGGTTGCGTTCCCTATTGATGGCGTCAAAGCCCAACACCAAACCCACCATGGGACCAAACAAGGCCATAAAGGCCAAAAGGGACATGAACGCCCCCGGGGCGGTAAAAAGCGCCAGAAACGACCGGCCCTCCAAATACGCCCCCCCGCCTTCGCTAAGTAAGTTCCTAACCCCCTGCCCGGCCAAATAGATGCCCAGTAAGGCGACCATAAATACCGCCGCCAACAAGATCATGAACCTAACGGAACTAAAGTGATCGGAGAGTTCCTTGAACATGATGGTCCTCATGTCAAAGCCCCCGGCCCATCCGGTGATGGGCCTTGACCCTGGCCAGGGCCAGGGCCCTTTTCCTGGCCCAAAACCAATCCGTCGATCTCGCTCCCCATGTCGGCCTTTAGATAGTGGCGATAGACCGTTTCCAAGTCCCCGGGCAGCCCCGATTTCTCGGAGAGCTCCCCCACGCCGCCCAGGGCCAAAAGCCGTCCCTGGTTTAAGATGGCCACCTTTCCGGCCACCCTTTCCACCAAGTGGAGTAAATGCGACGATAGGACTATGGTTAGGCCCTTTTCCTTAGGCAAGCGCAC
This sequence comes from Deltaproteobacteria bacterium, assembly GCA_031277995.1. Taxonomy (GTDB): domain Bacteria; phylum Desulfobacterota; class Desulfarculia; order Adiutricales; family Adiutricaceae; genus JAIRNQ01. The sequence goes on along the minus strand of JAITLH010000337.1, from coordinate 7,589 downwards.
AATCAGTTCCAACATGGTGGCGATGCCATCCGGGTCCAGGCCCAAGGTTGGCTCGTCCAAAAAGGCCAACTTGGGCTCCTTAATGAGCGTTTCGGCCAAACCCAGACGCTGCCTCATGCCCCGGGAATAGGCGCCGGCTTTCTTATCCGCCGCCCCCAAAAGCCCCACCAGTTCCAGACAATCGTTAATGGCCGGTTTCTTTATCCCGTTTAGGTCAGCCAAAAACCTTAAGTGCTCCCTCGCGGTTAACTCAGGGAAAATACCCATGTTTTCGGCCATGTAACCGACCTTGGATTTGACTTCCAAGGGCTTTTTCAAAGGGTCCAGGCCCAATACCCGACAATGGCCCCCGCTTGGTTCACTCAAGCCCAATAGCATCAGTAAGGTGGTCGTTTTTCCGGCCCCATTGGGTCCCAACAGTCCAAAGATCTCCCCCGATTCTATGGAAAGGCTAAGGTTATTTACCACCGTCTCCCGTCCATAAGTCTTGGTTAATCCAAACGTTTCCACGACCTTTTCCCCGGCCAATATCCTTAACCTCACTAAACTATTAATAAACTTTACAAACGGGCCAAAAGCGACCCCAACCCCATTCCATAATCCTGTAATTTTATTAATTAAACCAACCCGGCCCCTAAATTCCCCCCGCAATTACGCTAACTTAAAAACCGACCTAATCTTAAACCCTTGTCGAAATTAAGTTTCTTCCCCCAGCCGACTGGGCCTCTGTATAGTATAATCACTCCGTATCTATTTGTCGATATTTGTCCGCGTTTTTTTGACATAATATTACAAAGTACTTTGACCTTTCAATAACCTTGTTTATATCTAATTTTAAGCCCAATTTTTTCCATGCCTTAATATCTAGACAGACCCAAAACCCGCAAAAAAATTTTTCATTACCAGCCAAAAATACCCACTCCCCCAATACCGCCCCCCGGGGGGCCAACCCACCCCGGGGTCAAGCCTCCCCCATCCAAGTTCCCCTGCCTAGCTCCCTTAGCCAGGCCCTTCGGCCAAAAATTTCCTTACCTTACCCCAACTTAAAAACCCGTGACCGCGAATTCCCCTACCCGTCAAAAAATCCTGACCCTTTAACCAAACCGCCCGTCCAAATCTTCAGGACCCTTTGGTTACTAAAAACCCGGCCTGACCCCTCCCCCTTGGGCCCGAGCCCCGCCCTCACCCAAAACGGCCGTATTGGCCCCAGGAGCCCCAGCGAACCCCGACCCTGGCCAACCCTACCGACCCCTCCGCCAAAAGGCCACCTAGGGCCGAATTTGACCGATTACGGCCCATCCAACCGCCAGGGGTCAGCTCCGCGATCGGTAACCTTTCGCTCCCCCCCGCAGGCGCTCCCCCACTGGGGCCTAACCGCCCCGGCTGGCTAACCCCCTGGCCTAGCCCTAATGGCCTAGCCCCCTGGGCTAACCCCTACCTTGGCTTTGGCCGGACTTTTCCCTTTTGATCTTGGCTAGTTACCCGCGCCTGGGCCCCGCTTCGGCTGGCCTAACCCCCCTGGCCTAGCAGCCACCTTAGCCCAACCTTTGCCTTGGTCGGCCCTTTGGCCTAAAGCGGTTACCTTCACTAAAACTTCCTATCAATGACTAAAAATTACCTTAACTTTTGTCTCAATCCCATCGGCCAATCGGCTCGGCTCCGGAGCCAATACCTCAAAATAACTAGTTAAATTGCCATCCGGCCTTTGGGCAAAAAAAAGAGACCCGAACTTGGGCTAATCCGGGTCTCAAATGACTATTATATCGCAAGGAGAAACATGTTCAATTTGACGCTTCGTCGTTATGGGCAGTAACATCGAAGTTGCCAAATTACGATGCAAAACTTGTGCCACCGAGGGCGGTTTTTGGGCCAACGGCCAGCCCCAAAAATCTAAAAAGATTATACCAGAAAAAATTCATAAAAAAAACCGGGACTTGGGCGAGTCCCGGTTTTAAAATTCACAGTTGAGGAACAAGGAGAAACATGATGAGAGATAATTTTTAGCGACGAATGGGCAGTTCGTCATATGCTGACTTTCCAATTTGCAAGGCACGTGCCAACTCTCGGACCATGGCTTTAAGACGAGCCCAAGACCAGCCAAAGTCGTAAATATTATCTTTTTATGCAATTTTTTTTGACTAAATAAGATTAAACTGAGCTCAGGCTAAAAATCTTCAAAAAAGTCTTCTTCGCCTCCCACAAAATCCAGCCAAGGCCAAACTCATGATAGCCACACTCGCCTTTTATTTACCTTCATGATCTTAATATTCCCCCGCCCCAAGGCCCGCCCCGGCCACGATCTTTGACTCCCCCAGTTCAAAAATTTTGTGAACAGCCAAATTTTTTGAACAAAATAATTGAACAAAGCGTTCAATTTTTAAAGGCCCTGATCTTAAAAATTTGAACCCGCCCAGATGGCTCTCCCCCACCCTGGACCGAAAAAATTTTGAACTTCGGCCTAAGGCCCCTCCCCCCCCCAGCCCATAAGTTTTGAACCCCGGGCCGAAGGCGGCCCCAACCCCGAAATCTTTGAACCTCGGGCCGAGCCGGATCCCCCTGGCCAGAATATAGTTGACTCCTTCCCGAGCCCCGCCCAGCCCTGGTCCAAAAAAGTTTGAACCAGGCCGGATTTTTAAGCCCTGGTCGTTTCCCGGCCTTTTTCCTTTCCCCTTGGTTATGTTAATATCTACCCTAATTGACCCGGCCGCCTACCTTCAAAACCCCGGCCCGCCCGTGATACTGTTTTTATCCATGACCCTGGGAATTTCCTTTGCCGCCAAACCCCTCGACCTCAGATCCAGCCAAAGACCTTAAACCGCCCGTCGTCCCTTACGAAGACGAAAAGGTTTTGGTCAAGGTCCAGAACCTTTCCGTAGGTTTTGGCCGGGGCCAATTTCTGGCCGTAAAGGGCATAGATTTTATCCTTGAGGCGGGCGAGGTGGTGGGCCTGGTTGGGGAAAGCGGTTCGGGCAAGTCCCTAACCGCCCTAAGCCTGATGGGCCTTTTGCCCCACGGGGCCAATATCGAGAGCGGTTCGATATTTTTTAAGGGCCAGGATCTGGCCAAACTAAGCCCAAAGGATCGCCGGGAACTATGCGGCAAGCACATGGGCATGGTTTTTCAAGAGCCCCTGACCGCCCTAAACCCCGTTTTGACCATCGGCGAACAGGTCGCCGAGATCTTTTGCCTTAGGAAAGGACTCCCCAAGGCCCAGGCCCAAAAAGCCGCCCTTAATCTACTCTCCCAGGTGGGCTTACCCAACCCGGGCGAGGCCGCCAAAAGCTACCCCCATCGTTTCTCCGGGGGGATGAGACAAAGGGTGGTGATTGCCATGGCCCTGGCCCTCGATCCCGAACTGGTCATAGCCGACGAACCCACCACGGCCTTGGACCCGACCATCGCCGCCCAGATCATCTGGCTCCTAAGGGACATGGCCAAAAGCCGCCAGGCCGGGGTGCTTTTCATTACCCATAATCTCAGAATCTTAGCGGGCCTGGCCCAAAGGGTCCTGGTGATGTACGCGGGGCTTTTGGTCGAGCAAATCCAAGGGGATTTTTCCAATCCCTTACACCCCTACACTAGGGGCCTACTTAAGGCCTTGCCGCCCAACCCCTCGGAAGATCACCTAGTTAGGTTAACCCCCATCCCCGGCCAACCGCCCTCACCCTCGGACCACTTCGCGGGCTGCCCTTTTGAACCGCGCTGCCCCGAAGCCCGGCCCGTTTGCGCCCAAGCCCTGCCGCCGATGACCCAACTTAGCCCCGGCCGCCTGGCCCGATGCCACAACTTCGCTTAACCAAATCCCGTCCCTCGCTCCCCTAACCCCGGGGCTTAGCCCGGCGTTTGGGGGCGAAGGGATAAGCGGCGTCCCGACGCCGTAACTAACCCTGGCCCAACAAAGGAACGTTAATGCTCTCATTGGAGTCTGTCCGTAAATACTTTCTGCCCAGCCAAAGCTTAACCGGCGAAATAGCCGCCCTTTTTCGGGGAAAGCGTAAACTCTCCGGCGGCGTTCAGGCGGTCAAGGGCGTGGACCTGGAAGTTAGAAATGGGGAGATTTTGGGTCTGGTTGGGGAGAGCGGCTCGGGGAAATCCACCTTGGGGCGCCTAATGTGCGGACTGTATAAGCCCGACATGGGGCGGATACTATTTAACGGGCGTGATTTGGCCCTTTTCGATAAAAGGGAATTCAAAGATTTTAGGGCCAAGGTTCAGTTCATGTTTCAGGACCCGGCCTCTTCCCTAAACCCCAGGTTCACGGCCAGGGCGGCTTTGACCGAAGGGCTAATCATCCATAAGTTGGGCTCCAAGGCCGAAAAAATCGCCAAGGTCAATTCTCTTATGGAAGAAGTGGGCCTTAGCCCGGAACTGGCCGGCCGTTATCCCCACCAGTTTTCCGGGGGCCAGCGGCAGCGCCTTTGCCTGGCCAGGGCCCTTTCGCTCGATCCCACCCTCCTTATCGCCGACGAACCGGCCTCGGCCTTGGACGTTTCCATCCAAGCCCAAATCATAAACCTCCTATTGTCCCTTAAGGAAAAACGCGGCCTCACCATGGTTTTGATAAGCCACGATCTGGCCTTGGTTTGCTTAATGGCCGATCGTTTGGCGGTCATGTATGGCGGCCTTTTGATGGAAGTGTTTCCCCGTTCCCTCCTTGGCCAGGTTGACCACCACCCCTACGTCAAGGCCCTTTGGGCCTCGATCGATTCCACCGAGAAAAGCGAACTTATCTTGGAGGGCGAACCGCCCGATCCCCAAAATCCTCCCCCCGGTTGCCCCTTTAACCCCCGCTGTCCCGAAGCCATCGACATTTGCCTCGCCAAACCCATCCAAATGATTCCCCTGGGCGCCGACCGTTTCTGCGCCTGCCATAAACGAAACCAAGGCCGGAACGGGGACCCGATCCGGCCTTAGTTTAGAAAAACGATAGTTGGCTTAAGCCGGGAAGCGGCCGGGGCTGTGGCCTTGGCTATGGCCGGGATCTTAAAAACCTTTAGAGCTTACTTTTGTTGGGGATGGTCTCATCGGAGTTGATGAGACATAAACCGATTATGTAAAGGCCATGGCGCGAATGGGCCCCGGCCGGACTTACCGACTAGGCCCAAAATTTCGCCTTTTTTGATGTCCTGGCCTTCCGCGGCGTCTATGCGGGACAAGTGAAAAAATCTATTGATGAGACATAAACCAGCTTAAAATTTAATCTAATAATAGGCCAACATAGTAAGATAAAAAATAACTTCATCAATTTTATCTAATCCTATAACTAAAGCCCATTTATCACTATAATCATTAGGATTATTAGAATCAAATGAAAAATAGTTAAACATTCTATATTTATCTAAATAACCTAACTTTATATTATAAAATTCAGTAAAAAATAGTACTGCTTTTTTGACATCGTACCTAGATAATCCTAATAAATACTCAATACATTCCTCAGAAAGTAAAATTTTTACTAATATTCCATCGTCATTAAAGGTAAAAGAACTTACTGCTTTATCACCTTTTTTTAACATAATATATTCAATTTTATTTTTATATGCAATTACCTCATCAAAATTATTATTTTTAGCTACAATTAAAAAAGAACGCTCATTCATTCCCAACTGAAAACCTTTAATTGAAACTCCTATTCTTTTTTCAGGTCCATTTTTTGCTGATTTCAAATAAATATCATACCTTTCATTAAAATCAAAGCCACCACAGTACAAACTATTTGATGCTAAGCTAGTAATTATAAAAATAATTACAAAAACATACTTCACTTATTGTACCTATTTCTTTATAATAATCTTTAAAAAAAGTTATCTAATCAAAGATAGCTAAAAATTTAGCGATCCTGTTTCTATAGTTGTCTTTTAACAAGTACTTTTTTTCTTAAAATACGGTTAAATTTTACCAAGAACTCTTCAAAAGGCAGCTCTAAAAAAAAGGCCCTCAGAGCTTACTTTTGTTGGGGATGGTCTCATCGGAGTTGATGGTGTCGGTCATTTGCCGAAAGACCGGGGGATCGATCCTGGCCCCGTTTATGTAAAGGCCATAGTGCAAATGGGCCCCGGTTACCCGGCCGGTCTTACCGACTAGGCCCAAAATTTCGCCTTTTTTGATGTCCTGGCCTTCCGCGGCGTCTATGCGGGACAAGTGAAAAAACATGCTGATTAAGCCCTGGCCGTGATCGACGTAAACGGAATTGCCGGCAAAGAAATGGTTTCCGGTCAAGATGACCTTCCCGTCGGCCGGGGCTTTAACCGGGGTGCCCTCGGGAACCAGGTAGTCGGCTCCGGCGTGGGGCCTGGGGTTCATGATCCCGTTTAACCTGGTCTGACGGCCAAAGGAGCTATTGATTCGGCCGTTAACGGGCTCGATGAAGGCCCCGGTCCAGAGTTTTTCCGGGCTTTGGGTGGCCAAGGCCTTAATCGTGGCCTCCCGCTCGATCTTGGTTCTTTCGAGATCGGCTGGCGAAAGATCGACCTGGCTTTGGGGAACTTTGATGTCCCTGACCCCGTAAGACTTATCCTTAACCGTGACCGAAACGGTTCTTTGGTTTTCCGGTCCCGGGCCCCAGCTGACCTTAAGGGGATGATCGCCAATTTTGATCATGACGTCGGCCCCAAAAAACCCCATGAGTTCTCCCCTATGGGGGAAAAAGAAGATGGGTTTATCGTCAAAGGTGGCGGTAACCGGGCTATCCGGGCTTAAGCCGGAAACCACGACCCGGCCCGGGGCCCCCCGATCCATGGGGTTGGGCAAAACGGTGATTTCCACCTCGGCCGCGGGCGCCAAGCTGGGCGAAAAGTCAGCGGCGCAGCCCAATTGGGTCACGACAAAGGCGGAAAAAATGGCGCTTAACAAAAGTAGGCTAAAAAGTTTCTTTTTCACTCTGGGCACAAAAAAAACGTCCCCCGGCTTTGGCCAAGATAGAACGTTTTCTGGGAACCGTTTCAGTCGCGAGACTTAGCGGGGGATTGTTTTAAGAACAGATCGTGGTACTCGACGTCGCTTAGATGCCTTTTTAAGGTGACGGCCACCAGTTTAAAAAACGCCGTAAGTTCTTCGTCGCTTAGCCTGGGGAGCAGGATCTCCATGAGGTCGTCGTCGGACAGCTTTTGCAAATAAACCGTCAACGTGGCCAGGTCCGTTTCCCGATCAAAGCCCTCGGCCAAAGGACCGGTCCAGGTCTCGACAAAGTCGTGTTTATGCTGCCGATCCATCGGCTGATACCCCTGGCCTTTCACCAAAATTTTTTCCCTGACGTACCAGAATCCTCGCCCACAAAAAACACATAATATGTTTATTTAACTAATAAAAAATTCCGCGACTTGTCAGCTTAAATTTCGATAACCAAAATTAAAAAACCCGAAAAAACCATTCAGCGTTTACGATTTCGCCCCTGGCCAAAACCCCACCGGCTCGAGGGCGGCCAAAAAAAGCCCCCCCACCCAAGGTCACAATCGCCGGGCCTAGCCAGCCTAGCCAGCCTAGCCGACCTAATCGGCCTAGCCGGCCTAGCCGGCTAACCTGCCTAGCCAGCTAACCAGCTTAACCAGCTTACCATCTAACCAAGCGGCCGGTGACGCTATTTTGTCCAC
>JAITLH010000335.1 GCA_031277995.1 Deltaproteobacteria bacterium | reverse complement strand
CCGAGGATGTTTCGGTCGGTCCCGATCTTTTTGGCCAAACCATCGACCAAGAACCCAGGGCCAAAGAAACCACCCTTGAAGATATCGTCGTTTCGGCCCAAGGCCCCTCGGCCCAACCGGCCAAACCCGAAACCAAGCCCTTGTCTTACTGGCAACGGAAAAAGCAACGCTCCGTTTCGGTGAAAACCAAGCCCCAAACGGCCGACGAATCGGCCCCCGAGGCCAAGGCCCCCGAAGCCAAAGCTATCGAGCCCGCCCCACCCGAAGCCAAGGCCCCAGAAGCCAAAGCTATCGAGCCCACCCCACCCGAAGCCAAGGCCCCGGAAGCCCCGGAGCCCAAAGCTATCGAGCCCAAAGCTCCCGAGACCAAAGCTATCGAATCCATCGCTCCCGAGGTCGTCACCCCGGAGGCCAAGGCTCCCCAAGCCAAGCCCGCCGCGGCCAAAGCCGCGAAAGAGCGGGCGGCCAAAGAATCCGACCAGCCCAAACGCAAGAGGGTATCGTCTTTGGTGAGGCTCCGCGATTTGGACGCCGATAAAAAGAAAGCCGATGAAGCCAAGGCGGGTAAGGACGCCAAGCGGGAAGCCCTTTCCCCGGACGCGAAAGGGCCCAAGGCCGCTCAAGAGCTTTCCAAGGGCCAGGCGCCTTTGGAGAGCGCGGTCAAAGCTCCCCAGTCGATCGCGGCTGGGCCAAAACCGGCCGAGGCCAAAAAGCCCGAGGAGACTAAGCCCGTAGCTGGGCCCATAGCTGGGCCCGCAACTGGGCCCGAGGTCAAGCCCGGAGCGGGGCCCGAGGCCAAGTTAACCGAGGCCAAGAAACCAGAAACCAAAAAACCGGTGGCCAAAAAGGCCCAAGCCAAAAAGCCCGAGCCCGCCAAGCCCGTGGCGACCAAGGCCGAACCCGCCAAGCCAGAAGCGACTAAGGCCGAACCCAAAAAAGCCGCGGCCAAAAAGCCCGAGGCCAAGGCCCCGGCGGTGAAAGCTACCAAGACCGCGGCCAAAGGCGCCGAGACCAAAACCTCCGCGGCCAAGGGCGGCGCGGGCAAAACCGCGGCGGCCAAAACTTCCGCGGCCAAGGGCGGCGGCAAAGACGCCAAAGTCGCCGGCTCCAAGGGTAGCGGGGATAAGGCCAAGCCGTAAGCCCAAGGGCTTGGTTTGGGGGGCTTGGTTTGGGGCGCGTGTCGGGGGCCAAGGAAGGGTCGGCCGGATTTAAGCGGGGGCTTTTAAGTTGGCCCCCGGTCGGGTCTTTGGAACCGTTGTCGGGAGAACTTTGGGCCGGCCAAAGGCTTAGGTTCATTTACGGGCGGCTATTGGGGCGCTTTGGGCGCTTGAATTGGTGGCCGGGGGAAAGTCCCTTTGAGGTCATGGTTGGGGCCGTTTTGACCCAAAACACGGCCTGGCGAAACGTGGAAAAGGCCATAGGCAATTTGGCCAAAAATGGCTTGCTTACGCCCGAGGCCATGGCCGGGGTCAAAGATGAGGTTTTGGCCGAACTAATCAGGCCTTCCGGGTACTTTAACGTCAAGGCCAGGCGGCTTAAGGCTTTGGTGGAACTGGTCTTGGGGAAAGGCCCGGGGGGCGAACGGCCCGAGATACTCGATTTGCCCTTGGAAGAATTGCGGGCGGCGCTTTTGGGCGTCACGGGCGTAGGCCCGGAGACGGCCGATTCCATCGTGTTATACGCGGCCAACAAACCAAGTTTCGTCGTTGACGCTTATACCCGAAGGCTTTTGTCCAGGCATGGCTTGGCCAAAGGCGACGAGCCCTATGCCGACATCAGGGCTTGGTTCATGGCCCACCTGGAACCCGACGTTGGCCTTTTTAACGAATACCACGCCCTAATCGTGGCCGCGGGGCACCAAAAATGCGGCCCCAAGCGTCCGGATTGCCAAAGCTGCCCCATCAATGACGATCCCCTTTTGGATAAAAGCTTAGCCGAGACGATCAAACCAAAACCCGTTTGATTTCGCTTAAAAAAATTGCCCCCACCCGAAAGGGTAAGCCGCGAGTCGCCAAACCAACCAAGCCTTGGAAGCGCCAAAAAACAGCGTTTTCGGGGCTTTTTTTTGGGCTAGCGTTGGGACGCGAGGCTTATGGGGTTGCCGTTTTGAGGCGCTTAGTTTTTCCCTCGCGTTTAGCGGGCAGTCGCCAAACTCATTTGAGGTTACGCGTTTGGGGATTGGGGTAATTTGGGCCGGTTTTTTTGGGGCGGGTCAAAACGGGATTGCCGATCATTTTTTGGGGCGGCGGCTAAATTTTTTATTGTGCCTTGGCCCTCGACTGGTTGTAAAATGCTTAATTGCCAAGTTTCGGCGCCAACGGGGCTTAAATTTTCGTTAAAACCGCTTGGTCGATCCCCCCGTTTTGGATAATTATATGTAAAAAGTCAGATTGGGTCATTATTTACAGGTAATTTATTTTACTTTTAATGGTTTTTAGGTAGGCAGAGGTTGGGTTTTTTGGGTGGTTTTTCGTGATTTTGGGGGCTTTTTGGTTAGGGCGGGGGCTGGTTTTTTGGGGGCTTTTTGGGTAGGGCGGGGGCTGGTTTTTGGGGGCTTTTGGCCTGGGCGGGGAGAAGGGTTTAGGGGTTTTTTGAGGGTTTTTATTCGGCCAAGGTTTGGCGAGTAGTTTTTTTGATTATCCTTTCATTTAAAGCGAAATAAGGTTTTTGACATGCAACCGAGATCAAAGGCGGTATTGTTTCTGGTTTTGGCGGCCGCGCTGTGGAGCACTTCCGGGGTTTTCATAAAATCCATCCATTGGACTCCCATCGCCATCGCCTCGATTAGGGGCTTGTTGGCGGCCGTGACCATTGCCTTGATCCTGCCCGGCGGCTTCCAGATAAAGAATTTGACCTGGGCCCACCTTTTGGCCGGGTCCTTTTTGGCCATTTTATCGACCCTTTTCGTCGTGGCCATGACCATGGCCCCGGCGGCCAACGTGATCGTCCTCCAATACACGGCCCCTTTGTGGGTGGCCGTCTTCGCGCCTTTGATTTTACGGGAGAGAACCTCGGGCCGGGACTGGTTTTTCGTGGGGTTGATTTTCGCCGGGATTGTTTTGTTTTTCGTGGACAGCCTATCCTTTGAGGGTTTTTGGGGCAACATCCTGGCTACCGTTAGCGGTTTTTTCTTTGGCATCCAGGCCATCCTTTTGCGGCGCCTAAGTAACAAGTCCCCGGCCCAAGCCATCATATTGGGAAATTTTTTGACCTTCGTGATTGGCCTCCCCTTTATTAGCCTGCCCTTGCCCCCGGCCACGGATTTGGTGATATTGCTTCTTTTGGGCGTCTTTCAGATGGGCCTTTCGTATTTCTTTTACTGCATGGCCGTCCCAAGGGTCTCCTCGTTGGAACTAGTTTTGATTCCCATGCTCGAACCCATCATCTGCCCCATCTGGGTTTTCATATTCCTCGACGAAATCCCCGGCCCCCTGGCCTTGTTTGGGGCGGGCGTGGTCATAGTTTCGGTCATAATCTGGAGTTTGATTAAAATCAAAACGGCCGCCGATTTGGTGGCCGCCACCAAAACGCCCGACCTGCCAGAACTGCCAGACCTGCCAGACGAGACCAACGAGCCGAGCTAAAAAAACCCTCCCCCCCCATGGCCGAGGCTTGGCCGAGGCTGGGGGTGAGGGAGTTTTTTTGGGGGCGTTTGACATTAAAGCCCAAAATATAACTTGCCAAGCGGTTAAAAATACTATATCCTATGGGTCAGTTTCGCTTGGTTTTTCATTTCCGGGGGCTTGATTTTTAAGGCTTGGCCGGAACCTTATTGACCATACGCTGATCAGTTTTTCTGAAGGCTCAAGACACTACGTGTTTTGGGTCTTTTTTTTTGTCAACCCCATTGGCTTTGTGGGCTTTGGGGCTTTGGGTTGTTTTTTTTCTGGCATCGCTTCAAGGATTCTGGTCATGGAAATTAAGGAATTTTTGGAGGCCAAACCGGTCTTCACCAAATGGGACATTGACGATTACCTACGCGGCCGCGCCAATGGGGAATCCTTTTCCAGGGTGACCTTGGTGGCCCGCCTAAGGCGACGCGGCCAGGTGGTCATGGTTAGGCGGGGACTTTTCGTTTCGGTCCCGGGCGGGGAAAATCCCGATTCGTTTAGGGTCGATCACGTCGGCGTGGCCGGTTTACTGACCCCGGACGCGGTCATAAGTTACCGCTCGGCTTTGGAGTACCGCGGCTTGGTCGAGCCCGAAAATTACGAAATAACCTATTCAGCGGCCCGGCCCTTAACCCAGTTTGGTTTTAGGGGGGTGGTTTACCGGGGGGTCAAGTTTCCAAAGTCCTTGATTAGAACCGCCCGCCAAAATTTCATGGTCGATTCAATCGAGGTTAGCCAGGGGCTTTTGCGGGTCACCGGCCTTGAGAGGACCTTCGTTGACATTATCGATCGCCCGGATCTGGTCGGCGGTTGGGACCAGGCCTTGGGGCTTTTGGACCACTTAAACGATCTCGATTTGGACGCCGTTGTCGATTACACCAAGGCCTTAGGCAATTCCACCACGGCCGCGAAGGTGGGTTACTACTTGGCCGGAAGGACTGGGGAAACCATGGTCAAAAGCCGCCATCTGGCGGCCCTTTCGGCCCTAAAACCCAACCAGCCGCATTACCTGGACCGCTCCCGTCGCCGAGACGGCAAGCTCATCTCCGAATGGAACCTCATGGTCGATCGCTAAAGGAGAACTAAATTTCCCTCCGTTCGTTAAACCCACCGAGTTTTAGCCTGATTAATTCAGCGCCCCAAGCCATCCGCCAACTCCTCCCCTCCCCGCGGCCTTTGGGGGTAAATACCCCCGGAGGCCCTGGCGGCCTTTGAAAAGAGATTTTTTTAATCATTTACTTATGCGTATCCCAAAGCCCCGGCCCCATGGGTTGGCCGCGAAGCGGGATATTTTTTTTCGCCGGGGTCTTGGACGAGGGGGCCTTGGACGCCGGGGGGATTAGGAGCGTTTGGGGGCAAGGGATTGGGCGAAAACGGGGGCGTCCCCAAAGACGGAGACCCTGGGGGTTAGATAGGAAAGGAGATGGTTATGGAGCTTAATGTGGCAGATTTCCAATTGGTTGGATTTGGTGAGGTTTGAGAGGTGGTCGTAGACGTTGTCAAAGTCCAAAAGCCGGGTTTGGGTTTGGGACCAAACGACGCTTTGGTCGTAGAAAAGATCGGTTAGGCGCTGGCCCCAACCGTAGAGTTCCAAGGTGGTGGGCCAAAGGCCCAGGGTCTCAAAATCGGCGTGAACCATGGAAACGAAGACGGTTCGGGGCAGTCGGTTTAGGTGGGCGATTTGCAAAAGATCCGAGGCCAAGCGCTTGGGTTCCGGGCTTTTGGGTAGGGGCCTGGTGATTACGCCCCTTTTTTTGGCCCGGGAAAAGTCCCGGCCCCAGATCTTGGAAATAAAGGAATCCAGAAAAGACACGGCTTTTTCGAATTCCATGCGCTCTAGGCTGTAAAAGGGGGCCATCTGGCCGGCGTATTGAAAAAAGATCACGCCCGGGGTCAGGCCTTCGTTTGGGCCTTGGCCGGCCGGGGCACCGGCCGGGGCCCCGGGCTTGGCTTGGGGGTTGGCTTGGGGGTTTTGGGGCTGATTTTGGGCCGGGCGGGGGCGCTTTGGGGCGCTTGGCCAACCCACGGGATTAAAGCCAATGGGGCGGACGCGGTTAAGGCGGCGGGACCTGGCGGTAATGTGCCAGGCCAGGGCCCTTACGGCTTCGGGGTTGTCTTTTAGGGTTAGGCGCGAGCGGGTAAAAAACCTATCCCAAAAGGCCCCCTCGATGGGCGTAAAATCCAAGACGGCGGCCAGGATGGGCGGGGCCAGGGCGCTTACCAAACCCGTTTCCTCCAAGGCCTTGGTAAAGATCGGGAGGTGGGGTTTAAGGAGTTTTAGGGGGCCCTGGTCGCCCTCGAGATCGCTTAAATCGACCTTGGCTTGGCGATCGTAGGCCAAACGGACCAGCCTTAGGTAAGTTTCTTGCCCAAAGCCCCAGCGCCGGGCCTGGGCGGCGATCATTTCCCGGGCCTTTTCCTCGACTTTGGTTGGCCCCTGGGCCAAATCGGCCTCGGACACCACGCCCAGATCCATGTTTCGCCCCAAATAGTTTGACGAAAGGCAGATTAGGCCGGGCGTTTTTGGGTAATTTAAATCGTCGCCGATAAGTTCGGAAACCATGGGCGTTTCCGGGGTGCCCAATAAAAGGGGCCCGTCGCCCCTGGCGGACCTAGCCGGTGAAAAGGCCACCCCGGCCAAAAATAGCGTAAACAAGGCCCGCCTGGCCGCCTTCCTAAGCTCGGCCAAAAATGACCCGGCCAGTTTTTCGTCTTTTTTTTCGCCGCCTTCAGGTTGGCCGCCTTCTGGCTGGGCGCCCTCTGGCTGGGCGCCCGGGCCGGCTTCCGCTCCGGCTTCAGGGCCGGTGGCCTCGGGGCCGGCCTCGGGGCCGGCCTCGGGTTTTTCCGGTAAGGCCGTTTTGGCTTCCTCGAGGGCCGAGAAATCGAGCTCGTTAAGGTTGGCCAGGGAGGAATCGAGTCCCAACAGCTCCAGGGATTCTTCATGGGCGGGGGCGATTTCGCCCTGGGCCCCCTCGCCCTGGTCCCCCTCGCCGGAAGGGGGGGGAGGGAGTTCGTCGGCGGCCAAGGAACCTTGGCCGTCGCCGGCCAAAGAGAAGATGGTCCACCACATTAGGGAGAGGCGATCTTGGTTTTGCCGGAGGGTTTTTATGGCCTCGTCGCGTTTTTTCAGTTCCTCAAAGGCGCTTTCCAGGTCCCAGGCTTGTTTTTCTAGCTTGGCTTGGAGGTTATTTATGGCGTCCTCGGCTTTGGAGTTAACGTACGTCACCAGGGCCAGGGAGGCTTCGAAGTGGCCGTCCGAGCCTTGGGGGGCTTTTTGGGCCTCGCTAAGATCGGCTTGGAGCTGGGTTAGTTCTTGGGAGGCCTGGGCGGCCTCGGTTTGTTTTTGGGCCAATTCCAGGGCCAGGCGGCCGGCCTCGGCCCTGGCCACGGTCAGCTTGGTCCGCTCGTCCTCTAGCTGGGCCTTTAGGTCGGCTTTGTCGCGAAAATGGAGATCGCTTTCTTCTTTGGTGAAGGCCAGATCCTTTTGGGTTTGGTTTAAGGCCAATTGCAGTTGGTTCAGGTTTTTTTCCAAGGAGGCGACGTTTAGGTTGGCTTGGTCAAGGGCCCTTTCGACTTGGGTGACGCTTTGGCTAAGCTTGGAGTTTTCCCGGGTGAGGCGCTGGATCTCAAGGCGGGCCTTGCCCATTTCCGGGGACATGGGTAGGTAGTCGCCGCCCGGGGTGATTAACTCGGCGAAACTTTGATCCGTTCCGATAAAACCCGCGGCCGCCATGGGGCCATTGGGGCCGAGGGTCCGGTCGGCCCCGCGGCCACTTAGGAGGGCTACCCGGTTTTGGAGTTCTTGGCGCTCCAAGGTTAATTGGGCCAGGCTGGCCGTGGTTTGGACGAAATTCACCACCAAAAACTCGACCAGGGGTTGGAGTTCGCTTAGCCTTTTTCTGACGGAATCGTTTAGGCGCAAATAGTTTTGCCGTTCGGCGAAAAGGGCTTGGCGCTCGCCCTTAATTTGGGACAGTTCCTCGGCCAATTCGGCGTTTTCCCGGGCCATGAAAAACAAGACCGCCTCCCGGGAATCTTCCTTACCCAGTCCGCCCCAAAAGATCTTGCCGCTGTCCAAGAAAAACTTAACCAGCGGCACCAGTTCGCCCAGCCAGGCCTCGTGATCGGTTAGGGCCCGGGCCTGGTTTTTGATGATGTCGTTAAGCTCGGTCTTGATGGCCTCGGATTCCTCCTTTTGCTTGTCGAAGTTCAGTTTGAAATCCCTAAGGCTTCGGGTCAGGCGTTCTTGGCGGATCGAGGCCGCGGAAAGGGCCAAGGAGAGCTGCTGGCAAAGCCAGGAATTTCTGGCCGATTCCTCGTTTTGGGTCGAGGCGGCGCCCTTTCTAAGGGCCTCCAATTCCTCGGACATGGAGTTTCGCTCGGCTTTTAAATGTTCCAGCTCCTTGTTTCGGGTGGACAAAAGCTCCAGGTAATCGATTTCCTTGGCCGCCCCGGCCACGCGGATGGTGGCTTCCCGGGCCAAGGCGTCTCGGTCCCGCTCTTTGAGTTTCTTGTCGGCGGCCTCCTGCACGGCTTTTAGCTGAACCTGGCCGCGCCAGAGGGCCATGGACAGGACCTGGATTAAGGGTTTGAGGTTTTCGTTTATCTCTTGGTGGAGTTTTTTAAGTTCCTCGTTTAGGGCCTCCGACTCAAGGCCGCTTTCCTTGGCCCGTTCGATTTGGGCGAGAAGGTTTTCCTTTTCCCGTTCGAATTCGTCTAGGCGCAAGCGCTGCTCGCCCATGTCGGAGAGGAGTTTTTGGCGCTTGGTCACCAAGGTGATGAGGTTGCGCTTTTGGCGATCGAGCTTTAGGCGCAGGGAATCCTTTTCTTCCTCGCTTTGGGCCAAAAGTTGCCCCCGATTGGCCCAGGAGGCCTTTAGGGCCCCGTGGGCCACGATCAGGCGATCGAGCTGGGTCCTTAGGCTACTTACGAGTTTTCCCAGCCTCTCCCTGGATAAACCCACCTCCTTAAACTCGTCCGTTTTGGTCGAGATCTCGGCCAGGAGCGTGGCTTCCCTGACCTTCAATGATTCCATGGCCGTTTCTTGGTCGGCCTTGAGGGTTTTGAGTTTTTCGTAGTTGTCCTTGACTTCCGAGATTTGGCTTCTAAGGTTGTTTAGTTCGTGTTGGTTTTTGGCGCGCTCTTCGAGATAGGCGTTGGCCTCATGGCTTTGGATCTGGTGGGTTCGGGAAAGGAGTTGGTATTCTTTCTCAAGCTGGGCGATTTTTTGGAGCCCAAGGTTATGGGAGTGGGCCAAGGTCGCGTAGGAATTTTTTAGGGAGCCCATTTCGCTTACGAGTTGGCGGTTGCCGCGCTCAAAATCGCTCCGTTCGCTTACGGCCTTTTCCAAAGCCAGCTTGGCCTTTTCTATGGACTTTAGGATCTGGGCCTTAAAAACCCCCATGGAGGTTAGGCGATTTCTGGCCTGGGCCAGATGATCTTCCAAACGGTTACGCTCGTTTAAAACCGCGGAGAGCCTTTCGAGGGTCCGATCGTCTGGCCGAGCGGACTGGGGCAGGGCAGCCAGGCGGGCCTGGAGGGCCATTATCTCTTCGTTTTTGTTTTCCAGTATGAGGTTTAGGGAGTTTTCCCTTTGGCGGGCCCCCTCGAGATCGCTTCTAATGGTTTGGGCCAAACCCTGATGGTACTCGCTGGAACTTTTGTATAAAATCAAATGGCCCAAGGTGGCCAGGTTGTTTTTGGAGCTTTCGATCAGGGCGTCAAATTCCCTTCCGCGGTCGGGGGCGTTTAAGGCCCTCTGGGCCTTGGCCCTTACTTCCCGGGTATTGGAGAGCCTTCCGGTGAAACGGGCCAAATTGCCCCTAAGTTCTTCCAAGGCCGACAGGGTTTGGCCGTAATAGGCGGCGATGGAGATGACGGTTTTATCGAGGCGGCGCGGTTTTCCCACCAAGGAGGGCAAAATTTTCCAAAAATCCCTTAGTTCCAGGCAAAGGGAAACGGCGTTACGCAAATGGGTTTCGACCTTGATCGAAAGGATTTCCGAGTGTTTTTTCAGATCCGACCCGCTTTGGCCCAGTAAAATCGCTTCGGTATTTTCCAAGGCCGTTAGGGCGCGGCTTACCTGGCTTTTGGCGGCCAGGGCCCTTTGGGCCAATTCCCGGTTGGCTTTTTCCAGGGCGGTCAAACGATCGTTTAACGAGAGCATGGTCGGCCGCCAGAATTTTTCCCGGGTCAAGTTAAGGTTTTTGTCGTTACTGGCCGAGGCGGTCAGGGTCTCGATTTCGCCCCGCAGGGCCCTTAGCTCGTTTTGCCAAGCCAGGCGGCCATTAAAGGCCTCGCGGATGAGCTTAATTTTTTCGCCCAGTTTGGCCGCGTCACCGGTAAGCGACAGGTCCCCATGGGCCGCGCCCCGGTAATCGGCCTCGGGCATGCCCGCCTCGTCCCCGGCCGAATCCATGAAAAGCTTTACCGATTCCACCAAGTCCCGGGCTTCCCTATACGCGGCTTGGCTTTCCTCGGACCACTGGCCCATCATCAGCCAAAACTGATCGCCCATGTGCCGGGCCCTTAAAAGCTGGGCCTTGGTGGTAACGAGTTGCGTTCTTTTCTTACTTTGCCGCCTGGGGTCGATCATGGCCGCCCGGTTACTTTCCTCATAGGCGCGGTCAACGACCTTGATGGCCCAGTCCAAATCGTCCAAACCCCTAGGCAGATTAACCAAAGACGGGTAGGGTTCGACCCGGTCCCCGGGGAGCCGATTAAAAAACTCCCCCAAAGTCTTCGCCCCCAATGTTCGGGCCGCCACCGGCGGCAAGGCCGCGTCCGGGGGCGGGGACTTAGCCGAGAAACCCTCGGGGGCCTTAAAATCGGCCAAGTTTTTCCCAATCTCCCTGGCCAAGGACATCAAGGCCCTTTTATCCAAGGGCCCGTGCCCGGTCAAAAACCTCGTCACCTCGGCCCCGTCTTGGCCCATGCCCCAGCGGTCTTCCCGGAGCCTTTGGTCCGAGGCCGCTTTGGACTGGTCCGTCTTGGATGGGCCCAAATTTTGGGGGCCCAATCTTGTGGGATCGAGGTCGGGGTTTTTACTCATCGGGAGGCGATTTCCATTTCCTTGGCTGGGACATGGCCCGGCCCGGCCCCCGCTAAGGCGGGCCCGGCCGAAAAGGGGCCTAATTAAGAATGGGCCAAATAAAGAACGGGTCAAATAAAGAACGGGTCAAGTTGGGGCGGCCAAGCCAAATTAAACCCTGGGGGCGGGGCCCCTAAACCGGAGGCAAAATAAGGGCCAAAATTGGGAGAAAATTATAGTCAAAAGTGAGACGACTCCCAACCCTTTCCCGGTCGCGGGTAAGTAAGTTGAGTCTAATTAACCTTAGGCCTAGTCCGCATTATAGTAATATCATATTTTTTTGGGAAATAAAATAGATTATTTAGACTTTGGCCGCCCAGATTAGCCGACAATTAACCCATAAGGTTATGGGTACTTGGAAAGTATTTTCTTCATAAATATTTAGTATTGGCCTATCGTTGATTTTTATCTCATGAAAAACTATAATAAGGATTAAATAAGATAAGTCAAAAGATCAAATTAACCCATGGTTTTGAATCGATTTTACCCCAAGCGGGGGCCAGCCCCCCCCGGCATTTTTTTCCCGCCATCACCCCCAAGGATTTTTTTTACATGTTACTCATAGCCAGTCAAAGCGGCCACGATGACGTGGCCATAACCGTTCCCGACGACACCACCGTCATGGAGGCCCTGGGCTCGGCCGGCCTTCGTTTGGACGCCCCCTGCGGCGGCAACGGCCGCTGCGGCAAATGTTTGGTCGAGGTCCAAGGGAGCCTTTCCCCGCCCTCGCCCAAGGAAGGGGTTATTTTGGAAGCCCATCCCGGGCGGCGTTTGGCCTGTCTGGCCAAGGGTTCGGGGGAGGTCGTCGTCACCTTGGAGCCCAAGGCCGTCTTTAAATCGGTCAAGGGTTTGGGGTGGAGCGCCCCTTACAGCCTCGATCCGCCCCAAAAAATAATAAAGGTCCCCGAACGCGACCGCCAGGACCAAAGATCGGCCCTGGAATTTTTGAATCTCGCCACCCCTTGCGCGTCGGTCCTAAAATCCATCGGCGATCTTGAGGCCGATCGAAACCTGGGCTATGTCCTAACCTACCATGATCAAGTCCTGGCCGCCTTCCCCTTTGACCAAGCGCCCCCGCCCAACCTGGCCGCGGCCTTTGATTTGGGGACCACCGGTTTGGCCGTGGCCATATTGGATCTTAGCGATCGAAAAATCGTGGCCATGGAAACCGCCCTTAATCCCCAAACGGCCGTGGGCGCCGACGTCATCAGCCGAATCACCTCGGCCGCCCACTCAATTGACGAACTTACCAAACTCCAGGACCTGGCCCTCTTAGGGCTAAAGGACCTCATCGCCGCGGCGGCCGGCCCGGCGGCCGGCCCGGCCGCCAGTGCGGATCAAGATCCGGATCATGAAACGGATCCTGGCCCCGGCCCGATCCTTGCCGAAAACATCCACGGGGCGGTCGTCGCCGGAAACGCCACCATGCTGCATCTTTTGGCCGGGGTAAATCCCAAAAGCCTGGCCCAAGCCCCTTACCGGCCCATTTTTACCAAGGCGCTGGATATCTCCCATCTGGCGACCCGCCTGGGCCTGGCCCCGGGGGCCAAGGTCCTGACCGCGCCCTCGATCTCCTCCTACGTTGGCGGCGACATAACCTCGGGCATATTGGCCATTAAGCTGGCCCAAAGGCCCGGGACGGTCATGTTTATCGACATCGGCACCAACGGCGAGATAGTCCTTTCCCGAAAAGGCGACATGGTGGCCACTTCCTGCGCCGCCGGGCCGGCCTTGGAGGGCATGAATATCTCCCATGGCATTAGGGCCATCTCCGGGGCCGTCGATTCCTTTAAGCTAAACCCGGATTTTAGCCCCGCCTTTACCACCATAAACGACGCCCCGGCCGTGGGCATTTGCGGCAGCGGCCTAATAGACGTTTGCGCCGAACTCATAAAGGGCGGCCTTATCGCCAAAAGCGGCAAACTCCTAACCGACCAAAAATTCGCCCCCCACGTCCGGGAGTCCGCTTACCACATCACCGATGAAGTTTCCTTTACCCAAAAGGACATCCGCCAGGTCCAGTTGGCCAAGGGCGCCATCGCCGCGGCCATGAAAATGCTCCTGGAGCGCTTAAACCTTACCATCCACGATCTTGACGAAGTGATCGTGGCCGGCTCCTTTGGCTACCACCTAAGGGCCCAAAGCCTTTTGACCCTTAAGCTCATCCCCGAGGGTTACCAAGGCCCAGTCACCTTTGTCGGAAACTCCTCCCTTACGGGCGCGGCCCGCCTCCTACTCGATTCCTCCGCCCAGGACGAGATAGATAGGCTCACTTCCAAAGTCGAGGTGATAGAGCTGGGCTTTGACCCCAAGTTCCAAGACACTTTCCTGGGCGAACTGGGTTTTTGAAAAACCCTCGTTTCCCCAAAAACCCTCGTTTCCCCCCACGAGCCCCAAAACCGCCCAAAAGGCCTCCAGAGCCCCGGAGCCGAAAACGCCTCCCTTATATCCCCAAAAGCTCCCTCCCTCTCGCCCACGGGCCTCTGGGACCGATTACGGGGCCTGTTTTGACCCCACCTCGGGTCCCAAAATGGGTCAAAAACGCCTCCGGGTTTTTTGGCCCTAAGCGCCACCCCCCCCAACCAAAAAGTCCTCAACTAAATCTCCCAAAGACCCTAATTGGCTATTTAACTTAAACAATCGAAAGCCATATAAACCCCTAACCATGGTTAAAATCTACCCATGGCTTCCTTAAACTTACAAAATATCAACTTGGGGATTTATTTTTCGGCCATTTCGCGGGCCAGGGCGGCGAGTTTTTGGGCCAGTTCCGAGGCGGGGTAGCTGCCCAAACTCTGGCCTTTGGCGAAAAGGCGCCCGCGCTCTTTGCCGCCGGCCACGCCCAGGTCGGCCCTTTTGGCTTCCCCGGGTCCGTTGACGGCGCAGCCCATGACGGCCACGGTCAGGGGGGTTGGCAAATCATGTAGGAGGGCTTTGACCTCGGCCAGGAGGGCCGGGAGATCTATTTGGCAGCGGCCGCAGGTGGGGCAGGAAATGAAACGGGGGCCCTTTTGGCGAAGTCCCAGGCTTCTCAAAATCTCCCAGGCGCAGTCGACTTCTTCCTCGGGCGCCCCGGTCAAAGAAACCCTGATGGTATCGCCCAGGCCCTCGTTAAGGAGGATGCCCAGGCCAACGGCCGAGCGGACGCTGCCGGACTTAACGTCCCCGGCCTCGGTAATGCCCAAATGTTGGGGCAGATCGCTTCGCCGGGAAAAAAGCCTGACCGCTTCCACGGTTTGGGTGACGTCGGAAGCCTTAAGGGATACCTTAAGGTTGGTAAAGCCCGTCTCTTCTATCAAGGCTATTTCCTTAAGGGCGCTTTGGACCATGGCCTCGGCCCCGTGGCCGTATTTTTCCACGGTTTCCCCGCTAAGGGAGCCGGCGTTTACCCCCACCCGAACGCAAATGTCGGCCTTCCCGGCCGCCTCGGCCACCAGGCGGATTTTTTTGGGATCGCCAATGTTACCCGGGTTTAACCTAAGCCCGGCCACGCCCGCTTCGATGGCCAAAAGGGCCAGGCGGTAATCGAAATGTATGTCGGCCACCAAAGGGACTTCCACCCTGGGCACGATCTCCTTTAAGGCCAAGGCGGCCCGTTTATCCGGGACGGCCAGCCTAACCGCCTCCGCGCCCCGGCCTACCACCAAACGGATCTGGGCCAGGGTCTTTTCGACCTCGTGGGTCTTGGTGTCGGTCATGGTCTGAACCGCCACGGGCGCCCCGCCCCCGATGGTAAGTTTTCCAAG
>JAITLH010000267.1 GCA_031277995.1 Deltaproteobacteria bacterium | reverse complement strand
GGGCCAGAATACCAGATTTTGGCCAGTAAGTCACCGGTAAAGCCAGCCTTTTTTAGGGCCAGGGAATAGATCTCGAGCTGTTTTTCGTAGGCGAAACTGGGGCCGGGTTTGGCCAGCTTGAAGTCGATCAGGCGGCCCTGGCCTTTTTCGTTTACGTAGAAAAGATCGATGACGCCGCTTAGGAGGATGGGCCCGAGGCCGTATTCGTCCTTGGGGATGTTTAGCCAAAAGGGCCATTCCCGGCGGTAAAAACGGCCGGCGTCCATGGTGGCCTTAAGTTCCTGGCCGTATTCGCCCGTTTGGAAGCGCAGGGCCTTTATGGCCAAAAACTCCACCTCTTCCTCGATTAGGTTAATTCCCAGCCAGCCGGAGCGGTCGAGAACCAAGTTTTTGTAAGCCAGGATATCGAGATCGAAGGTCGAGACCTCCATGACGGCGTGGAAGACGGTGCCGCGTTCGGCCGCGGTGGCGGATACTTCCCTGGGGCCCACGGCGTCGCCTAAGGGCGAATCTTCGTTGGCTTCAAAGGTCCAGGCCAGGCGGCTAGCCTCGTCGTAATCGGGGGCGCCGTTTTCAAAGGCCTGGCAGATCCGGCAATACTGGGTGACCGGAAGCTGGGTAAATTCCGGGAGCGGGGCCGGGAGGATAAGTTCGGGCACGAAACGCTCGAGGAGGCTTTCGGGTTTTTCGCCGGTTTGGTCGGCCGCGGTTTCCGATCGGGCCGTGGGCCTAGTGGGCATGAAATCGGCGCTGGGGTTTAAAACCTCGATAAATTCGTCAAAGCGGTCAAAGCCCTTAAGGGCCCGTAGCCAGGAATCGGAGACGGGGTTTTCGTGCTGGCCGACGAAAACCAAGTGGTCCCTGGCCCGGGTGGCGGCCACGTACAAAAGGCGCATGCTTTCGGCCCGATCGAAATTGGTCTCGACGTTTTTAAACTCGTTAAATTCCGGGGGTTCGAGTTTTGAGCCCATGGATTCGGAACGAAACCTAACCACCACCCGGCCGTCATCCGAGATCTTCAGGCCGCTATGGAACCTGGGGAGGGGTATGTCGGCCTCGGGCACGACGACGATGGGAAACTCCAGGCCCTTGGCCCGGTGGACGGTCATGATGTTAATCGAGCCCTCGTCGGGCAGGCCGGCAAAGGAGTCGTCCCCGCCCTCGCCTTTACTTAAGCCGATTTGGAGAAGGTTTTCGATGATGTCGGCGGCGCTGTCCGGGGAATTGGGATCGCTTAGGGGGATGGTTTTTATGTAATCTATAAAATACTGGATGTTTCGGACCCTATCCGGGGAGCCTTCCGGCCCGCTTACCAGTAAGGGCAATAAATTACGATCCTCGACCATGGCCTCGATGATCTCCCCGGGGGGCCGCCTAAGGGCGTAGGGCTTAAGGGCCAGAAACAAACGCCTTAGCCTGGTCATGGCCCCGACCTCGAAATAGTAGATATCGGTGGGCCAGGGACGATCCTTATCCTCGAAATACCAAGAAAGGCTCCTAAAGGTTTTCCGGGGGGCCTCGGGCCAAACCAGGCGGGTCAAGGTCTCCTCGGATACGGGCCCCAAGGGCGAGGTGATGGCCGCGGCCAGGTTCAAATCGACCGAGCGGCCGCACAAATACAAATAGGCCGAGGCCAAACCGGTTATTTCCGGGATGTCAAATAGGTCCTGGCCTTTTAGGGTATGGCAGGGCCAACCCTCCTTGGTCAAGGCCGCTTGGTATATGTCGGCGTTTTTGCGGCGCCTTAGAAGCAAGGCCACGTCCCCGGGCCTGGGGAGCCTGGGCGCGCCCTCGGCGCCGTCGCCCTTGGCCTTGTCGGCCACGAAGATCTTGGCCCGGCCGTCAAAGATCTTGGTTAGGTACGAAACGACCAGGGCGGCCTGGGCCTCGGCGGGGATCCTTGAGCCGTAACCCTCGTCGGTTAGGCAAACCACGGGCTTGGCCTCGTAAGCCTGCTCCCGAATGGACTTTTGGTCTTCGTAGGGTTCCGACAAAACCGAAGGGAAAAAAGCGTTAAAAAACGAGATGAGCCGCGGCTGGGTCCGGTAATTGGTGTCAAGAAACAAAACCCTGCCGCCCCCCTTTCCCAAAACCGTCGAGAGATTGGCCATGATGGAGGGTTCCGAGCCCCTAAACCTATAGATCGATTGCTTGGGATCCCCCACCACCCTTAATTTCGAAGGGAGTTTGGGCCAGTCCAGGCTTTCAAAAACAAAGCCCCGCCCACTCTCCGGGATAAGCTGGGCGATTAGGTCGGCCTGGAGACGGTTGGTGTCCTGAAACTCGTCTATGATGATAAGCTTCCACCTGGCCGCTTCCTCGGCCCTGATGTCGGCGTGGTTTTTTAGAAGGTGCCGGGCCTGGGAGAGCATGTCGTCAAAGCTTATCTGGCCCCGGGCAAGGCACTTGGCCCTTATTAAGGGCGGAAGGAGATTGGCCAGATTTACCAGGGCCTGGGTAACGGGCCCGGCTTCCATGGAAGCCAGATAAGACTTAAGTTTTTCAAAAGGCTCGTTAATTTCCGCCTTATGGTTGTGGTTTTGCTTTTTGCGCCACCCCGACAGTTGGCCCACCAAGGGATCGGCGTTAAAAAGAAACTTGGGAAGACTTAGAACCGACAGGGTATCGGTGAGTAAGGGTAGGTTTGAGTCTTTGACGGTCGGCTTTTGGCGCCCCAAATTTTCCAAGACGGCCACCAGTCCCCTAACCCCCATGGCCGGGAGGGGGTACTTGCTTTCGTCAAAGGCCGAGCTTTCGACGTAATTTGAGGCCGAGGCCACGGCCTTGGAAAAGTCCTTAAACAGTAAGGCCGGTTCGGCTTTGGACGGTTTTACCCCGCTTCGAAGGGCCGACAAGCCCCAAGAATTCATTCTGGTTACGCAGTCCCGTAACCAGCTAGTGATACTGGGCCCGCTATTGGCGACCAGGGGCAAAAGCCTTATGAGATACGATAGATCCGGGTTGTTTTCGTTTAAAAGATCCCTCAAAACGTCCGACAAATCAAAGGAGTTAAATTCCGTGGCGTTTACGTCCAAATTCGTCGGGAGGCCCAAAAGATGCGAATAGTTTTTGACCAAGCCAAAGGCGTAACCGTGGATGGTCCCGATTTGGGCCTGGCCAAGGCGCCTAAACTCCCTTTCCCATTGGCCGACGCGCCTTACGTCCCCGTCCCTTTTGGCCGCCTTTAAGCGTTCCCTAATGCCCTTGGAAACCCGTTCGCCCATCTCGGCCGCGGCTTTTTCGCTAAAGGTCAGGGCCAAAACCTCCAAAATGGAATTGTTGTCCAAATCCCTTTCCACGTGCCGGATGACGTATTCGACGATGGTCCCGGTCTTCCCGCTGCCGGCCCCGGCCGTCACGCAAAAGTTTTCCCGGCAATCCAAGACCGCCGTTTGGGATTGGTTATATTCGCTAGGCATGTCTAAACACCAAAACCGCCTTGGTCGGTTTTTTGTTTGGGGTCGGATCATTGGTCGGATTCGCGGCCCGTTTTCGTCGTTCGTTTTTGCTCATTCGGCCGGGCTTTCGTCGGCGTCGCCCCTAACTAGGCCGACGCGCGAACGCGGGCGGCACAGGCGAAAATTGGTCATTCGGCCGGGCTTTCGTCGGCGTCGCCCCTACCTAGGCCGATGCGCGAATGCGGGCGGCACAGGCGAAAATAGGCGCAGGAATCGCAATTTTTGCTATTGGGCTGGGTGGTCAGATCGCCCGAAAGGAGGGCTTCCCAAAGTTCGGAGAACTCGGCCGGTTCGCCCGGCTCGACCCAGAGCTGGTCTTGCCCTTCCCGGGGATCGACAAACTCGATGACCGCCTCGGCCTCGGCCCGGAAATTTTCCTTGGCCGCCAAGGCGTAAAGGATCATGGGGTAGTGCCAGGTGGGGCGGCGCCCCTCGGCGGGCTTTTTGCCGCCCGCGTCGTAATAGGCGCTGCGGTTGGTTTTGTAGTCCCTCACGACCACGTGGCCGCTTTCGCGGTCCACCCGATCCACCCGGCCCGTGAGATAGAACGAACCCGAGGGCGAATCGATTTTGAAAGGCGCGGCCTGGTTACCTTGCCTGGCCCCAAAGGACCATTCTATGGCGGCTATCTCGGCCTTGGCCAAGTCTTTGTGCCGTTCTATCCAGGCCATCAGGGCGGCCTCGAGTTTTAGGGACAGGGCGTCAAAGATGGGTTTTCGGCCCACGGGCTTATAGCAGTAATGGCGGTGGATGACTTCCCAAAAAATGTACCTGAGCCTACTGGGCCCGTAGTCTTTGGTTTCCCGCCTGACCGTGGGGTTAAGGAAACGCTCCAGGGTTTGGTGCAAGACCTCGCCCTGATCGGCCGACGTCCAGTGTTCCAAGGGGCCGGGCCAGAAGCTAAGTTTCAAAATCTCTTTGTACCAAAAGCTTCGGGGGCAATCGGAAAAGGTGGTTAGGTGCCGGACGCTAAAAGATGGCCTATCCTCGTATTGGTCGAGGCTGGCCATCCAGGCTTGGAGCTGTTCGGGACGAAGTTTTTCCTGGACCAGGCCCAAGGACTTTCGCCGGGCCCAGATCGAGGCCCACAAACCCTCGGAATCGTCGTGGGGCCTTCTGGAGACCTGGGTAAAAAGCTCGGGGGCTTTTTTGGTCGGATGGTTTACCACCAGGTTTAGCCAAAGTTCCCCCGGGTCGCAGACCCTTTCGGCCGGGGGCGGCAAGGGCCAGCCGGGCCGCTCGACCTTTAGGACGCCCTCGGGAAAAAGATCGATTAGGCTTTCTACCACCGGCGACGGCAGGGCCGGGCGGATGTCCTCGGTTGAGGTCTGGTAAGAAATGGTCACCTGGTTGGCCTGGGCCAGGGCCTGGGCGACTATGTCTTCTTCTTTGTGGTAGTTTTCCGAGGCGGTGTACCATAGCCTGCGGCCCAGGGCGGTTTTGGCCAAACCCTCCACCAGCGTCTCGGGCCACCAACAAGGCTCGGGCCTGGCCGCGGGGAAGACCTTGTCGTTTAGGCCCATCAAAAACAGGGCCTCGAAAAAAGCCCCGTGAAGATCCAAGTAATTAAGTACCTTGATCCCCATGTTGTGGCCGCCGTGGATCTCAAAAGAGACGTGCGCCAGGTAGGCGTTTAGCCAAAGCTTGAAGGAATCCAAACTGACGGCCGGGGTGTGCTGGCTGGTAACCAAGGTGTCGAACAAAACGCCAACGTGATCGGCCATGGATTGCACGGCCCTAAAATCGGTCGAGGTCCGCACCCAAAAGTGGTATTCGCCGTCTTTGGTCGGGGGTTCGGTTATGGGGTCGCCGGGCCAGCGAAAACCGGTCAGTATGCTTTGGAGCCTATCCCTAAAGGACTTCCAAGTCTTCGCGGCCAAAAGGTTCATTTCGGCGTGCTTTAGGCGGCTAATGGCCAAGTAAGCCGGTTTTAGCCTTTCCTTTAAGACCGGATCGACGATCTTATCGTAGTTGACCTTAAAGCCGCCCGAGGCCCGATCGTCGGAGATGCCGATCTCGTAGATGTAAGGCCTTAGATCGCCCTCGAGTTCAAAGTCAAAATAAGGCGACTCCAAGACCTTTAGGATCCTGGTCACCTCCCAGTTGGAACCCCACAGGCCAATTAAATCCAAAAGGGCCGTGACCGGGGGGTAAGAGGACAAGGGGGCCCCCCGGGGATAGTGCAACGGCAAACCAAAGCGCCTGGCCACGTCCAATATGCTCGGAAGCCAAAGGGAAACGTTGGGCACGGCCAGGGCCACCCGATACGAGGGCACTCCCTTAACCAGTAAGGCCTTAAGCTTGCGGCCCACTTCCTCGACCTCATGGTACTTGGTCGGAACGGCCATGATGGAAAGGACCCCGGTGGGATCGGGGGCGCTTTGGGTGGGGACGGGGCCAAAAAGGTTTTCCGAGGCGTATTTGAGGGCCGGGGGAATCTTGCGGTTAAGGGAATCCTCCAAATCCAGCCAGCTCAAATTTAAGCCGGGGCTCCCGGATCTTTCCAGATCCCTAATGAAGCGCAAACGGTGGTAACTCGTGCCCGGCGGGATCTTTTCCTCCAAAAGCCATTTGGGGGCCGACATCTTCAGCTCGACCTTTCTGTGGACGGCCAGGGCCTTAATCAACTCGGCCTCGAAGGGCGAAAGCCTTTTGGAATGGCGGCAATGGATGGTATCGACCCCTTCCAGGGCCTTAAATTTCCGCCCGTCTTTCAAAGCCTCCAGGAGCTTATAGCGCCGGGTGAACTCGTCGTCGCGGTTACCCAGCCAGGCGTCGTAACGGCGGCAGTTTTTGGCCAAAATGCCGGTCACTTCCTTGGGCTCAAAGCTCTCCAAGGTGTCCCAACTTATCCCGGCCAGCCTTAGCCGGTCGAGCCCGTCGCCTAGCTGCCTGGCCACCTCGATGGTGCGGCTGGGGGTGGGCGTTCCCGGCAAATTCAAGGGTTCCCAATAATCCGCGGCCACGGCGTTTAGGGCCATTAGCCTCAACAAAAAGCCGATGGTGGAAGGCCCCATCTCGTCGGAGAGCTGTTTTTCCAGTAAGTTAAAGGTCATGACCCGGGGGCCCAAAATAACTTCCTTATCGGCGAGAATTTCCTGGGCGACCAGATTTCGCACCGTTTCCGTGGGCACGATAAAAAGCAGGTCGCCGGAGAAATTCGAAGAGGAAAAAAGCTCTTTCCAATTTGGTTGTTTCTCGGTGGTCATCGACTCTCCGCGGCCCCGGCCGCCTGGGCCGGGGCCGCCTGGCTCCGGAAAAAACGTCAATCGCCTCTGCGGGTTGCCCAGGCCGCTCGATCGCCCCTCTGGGTTACCCCGGCGGATCTTAGGCTTGGGTGGGGGTTTCCGGCAAAAAGACCAAAAAAATGGAGACGGCCGGATGGTTTTCAATGGTCATGGTCAGATGGTAAGCCTTGGCCCAAACCAAGGAGGCGTCCTTTTTATGGGTCGATAGGGTCTGGGGCGGGTCAAACTCGGTCACCAAACCGTGCTCGGCCCAGGCCGAACAGGTAAGCCCTATGACGATGTTTAAAAACTCGCCCAAAACGTTATCGATGTCCGTCGCGTCGCCCGGCGGCGGGGGGGCCAGGCCCAGTTTTATGGCGATGGCCGAGGCGATGTCGGCGGCCGATTCGATGGCGTCGAAAGCGCAAACGAAAAAGCCCCGGACGGCGTTGTCGCTATCGTTTCGGCCGGAAAAATCGACCCTGACCCCCAGGGGATACCTGGGCCCCCCGTCGATGTCGGCCTCGACGATCTCGAGGCGTTCGGGAAAAAGGCCGCTCATGATTTGAAAGACTTTGGCCGCGTGATGGCCCAATATTTCTGCCCAGCGATGGTACACTTTATCTCCATTTGCGGGGAATGACATTGGCATGATTGGTGACGATAAGTCGCTACCCTATTATGGCCCAGCCAACCGACTTCGTCAAGACGGCCGCGGGGCCGCGCGGCCTGGCCCCAAAACTTAGGCCCGGCCCAAGCTGGCCGCCCCTGGGCCCATGGGCGCCGGGCGAACGAAAAAACTCGCTCTCGAAAGGGAAGTCCCCGCGAAAAAAGCGGGGCAAGGGAAAGTCTAACGAAAGGGAAAAAACCAGAAAAATCACCCGATTGGGGCCGGGGTCAAGCCCCAAACCCAATCGGGCGTAAAAGGCCCCTCGCGGGGGGCGAAAAAAGCGCCAAGCTTACCTGACGTGGGCGGTATGGTCGTCGCCGGAAAGGGCCAGCAGGTGTCCCTTGTCGGCGGTTTGCAATTGCTTGGTCGAATTGTCGATGTCCTGACCAAGCTTGGTGGCCAAGGTTAGGCGCGAGTCCACGGCTTTTTCGGCCTTGGTGTGGGCGGCTTCCTTCTTCCTAAGGGAGTTAATTTGCGACCTACTAAGCTTGTCACTGGAGCGGCTTTGCTCCATTTTGTAGATCTGGGCGAAGGTCTCGGTATGCTTGACGGCGTCGGCCTTGAAAACCTTCAAAACGGTGATGGCGTCGTTATTCCCGTCCCTAATCTCCTTTAAACGGACCAGCATTTCTTCCTTGCTGATTTGGCCCCTTTGATAGCTGGCGTTTAGTTTTTTGTACTCGGCTTCGTAGCAATCGCAGGAAATTTTGGCGTATTTGACGGCGATGTTAAGGTTGTTGGTCTGGGAGTCCATGGAAGTGTTGTAAGCGGCCAAGCGGTCCTTTAAGGCCTTGTCCTGGACGGCGCTGGAAATCAAATACGATCCGGCCAAACCGGCGATGAGGCCGATGCCGGCGCCCACGGCGGCGCC
The DNA here is from genome assembly GCA_031277995.1 of Deltaproteobacteria bacterium. Lineage (GTDB taxonomy): Bacteria > Desulfobacterota > Desulfarculia > Adiutricales > Adiutricaceae > JAIRNQ01. The sequence goes on along the minus strand of JAITLH010000267.1, from coordinate 1,775 downwards.
CCTGGCGCTACCGGTCGAGGCGATGCCAACCACGGCCCCGGTTATGGCGCCCAAAGCCGCCCCGGTAATCATGTCTTTTTTGACCTTTTCCTCGGCCGCCCTCAACTGATCGATGGGCTGGTAGCATTGCGGGTAATAGTTGACCTTAACCGTCTTGGGCCCGTACTTGGATCCGCAGCCCGCGGCCAGAAACGTGGAAGCCACGAAAAGGAAGACCAAGGTCAAGACGAAATGCCTGTTTTGGAGACTGTTCATTTTCATGAATTTCAATCCTTTCAAGAATGGTTTTGACAAACAAAGCCTATTTTTGTTTGTTCTAAATATACATAATAAAATTACGTAATGATCATAAAAATAGACATCATAATTTCCAAAAATTTTCTAAAAATTTTCCAAAAGATAAGGCCCAATCCAATAAGGTCCCCACTTGGCCAAACTTTTTAGAAATTAAAATCTATATTTTTATAACCAATCTCGTTTTCTTGTTAACTTTACCCTTAAACCAACCAATATCCACGACATCCTTGACTCCAAACGGACGACGATCAAGGTCAACTCGAAAGAATGGAAATTACGTTAATTTACTTTTTTTTAACAAGTTAGTCAAATTAAAAAAAACCCACCCAAAAGATGAATTGAGTTTAAAAAACTTAAACGTCGGCCGAAAACTTCGCCCCGCTCGGGCCAAGGCCGGAAGTCATGGCCCATTTGGCCAAAGGTTAAATGGAATTTTTTAGGATGGCCTCGACGGTTATGAGGTCGCGTTTTCCCATGCGCCAATTGCCCAAATCGGTATTGACTTGCTGGAAGGCCCGGCGCATGGTCGTGGCGTAAAAGTCGTCGCCTTTGATGTCCTGAAAGATTAAGAGCATTAGGCTATTGACCTCAAGAGAGTCAAAACCGTCGTGTTTACTCAAAAGCTCCAGGTAATGGTGAAACTCCTTGACCATGGCCTCTTCGAAGTCCTGGGCCAGTTTGAGGTTTTGCTCGACGTACCTTTGGTGGTTTTCGGTCACGGTTTGGTATTGTTCTTTGTCCCGGTCCCTTTCGGCTTGGCTAAAGGTGGCCAATTCGGCCAACATGGCCTTGGAGACCTCGGCGTTGGCCAAGGCGTCCAGGCGCCTTTTTTCGGTATTGTAGATGGAATAAACCATAAACAGTAAGTTTCGGCAATTGGTTTTGATGGCCGTTTCGGCGCTTTGCTTTTGGTTGAAATTAAGGCCCTGGATGTCGGCCCTAAGCGACTCAAAAAGCGCGGCTTGGTCTGGGTCCACGGCCGTTTCCAGCAAAACGTTTATTTTTTCCAGGGGCAACTTGTCCTGGATGCCATTGAATTTTTCCTCGTCGACCATCTTTTTGGCCGGGGTTCTTTTGGCCTGGTCTTTGTCGGCCTGGTCTTTGTCTCCTTGGTCTTTGTCGCCTTGGCCGGGTCCGCCAAAATCCACCAGCTTCAAAACGCTAAAGGATTGGTTTATTTCCTTTTGCTTTCCGACCGAGGAAACGGCCTCCGGGGCGGCCACGACCAACCTGAACCCCAGATCATTGGATTTCGCCGGCCCATCGGCATAGACCAAAGAACGTTCGAACCGGTAACCGGGGGTTATCAAATCATATTCCTGGGAAAACGATCCGCCTTTGGCGACAAAGCCCCCGGCCGCGCCGTGAACCCTTTTATGTTTAATCATCCTAAAGGGGCTCGAGACCATTTCCGAAACGTTTCCGACGGTATCGTATAACCCCAGGGGGTTAGGTTTCCAGCGGCCGATTTTACCGGG
>JAITLH010000259.1 GCA_031277995.1 Deltaproteobacteria bacterium | reverse complement strand
CTATTGATGCTATTGTAGTTGCTCAAAACCTATATTTTACAGATAATAATAGATATGCAAGATCTTATGATGATTTGGCAAATTTATCTTTAACAAAAGATGATAAAGTAAATTATGGTCCAATTATAGTTTATGATTTTGGAAATGAGTATTCCTTTACGGTTAGTCTTAAAGCTCGTGGCTCTCCTCTTTTAATATATGATAGTACTTTTACAGAAAAAAAGTATCGCATAGTGGAAGGTGAAGGTCTTACATCATCTGTGTGGTAGAAAGTTTTCGTTATTCTTAAATTGAACGGACTGGCCAATCGCGAAACCCGGGGGCGGCTCGTTTCTAAAAGGGCCAGGCAGGAAGGTGGGCCATGTCTGTTGGCCCATGTCAGTTGGGTTAGGTTAGTTGGGCCATAGTCGGTTGGGGCAAGGGGAGGCTGGGCATGATTTTTCCCTTTTTTTATGGTTTGGTTAGGGGAAACCAGGGGCGCTTGAAGGGTGGGTCGTGGTCGAGTTTTTGGGGGGAATGGGAAAAGTTGGTGGCGGGGTAGGTTTGGAAACAATCTCGCCACGGGGGCGGAGGGTTGGGTCTATGTTTGGATTGAAGGGGTTTTAAAGACAATGGAAATTTCCCGGGGGATTAGGGATAGATTGATATTTTGGCGCGGTTCATATAGACTAAAATAGACCATGGTTTTTTTTAAGCCTTCGATTTTTGAAAATGGTGGGGCGGGCGTTTTTTGGGGGGCCAAAGGGGTTTTGACTTCGGGCGCCCGTAAGGATGATTCAAAGGAGCGGTTGGTTTGATATTAAGCGAATTGGCAGCGGTTCAAAACCTACGGAGCAGGCAAGCCTCCTCCCTGGCGGCCAGCCTTAACCATCTCATTGACGTTGATTTGCTCCTGGGTAAGATTTTATCCAACGCCCGCGAGGTGCTTCAAGCCGAGGCCGGGACCGTTTATCTGGTAACCGGCGGCAAACTAAAGTTCCAAACTAGCCAAAACGACTATCTGGAGCGTCTCATACACTCTTCCGAGGATCTGCCCTTCATTGGCTCAAATTTGGACATCGATTCGAGCACTTTGGCCGGCTACGTAGCCCAAAGCAAAGCCATCCTAACGGTGAACAATACCGAAAACATCGATTTTGACGCCCCTTTCCAGCATTTAATGGCCATTGACGCCTCCACCAATTACATTTGCAAAGCCATAATGTCCATTCCCCTTTTGACCGGTAACGGCATACTGTTGGGGGTTTTGCAATTGATAAACCCCATGGGGCGGGACGGTCAGGTAATCGGTTTTACCGATCACGACGTTTCCATTTTGGAATACTATGCCCAGAGCGTGTCCGTGGCCTTGGAAAGGGCCATCACCCTTAAGCAATCAATCATAAATAGCCTAAAATTGGTCGAGCTTCACGATCAAACGGAAACCACGGCCCACGTCCAGAGGATCGCCTTACTGACCACGGCCATATATAAAAACTGGGCCCAAAAAAATCGCGTGCCCGAGGAGGAAAAAGAAAGGATCCTAAACATCTTGCCCTTGGCCTCCATGCTACACGACGTGGGCAAGGCCTGGATCCCCACCCATATTTTAAACAAGCCCGGGCGCCTAAATAAGCAAGAAAGGGTGGTCATGGAAGATCACGTCCCCTTGGGCGCCAAGCTTTATCTTGACGTCAGAACCCCCATGGATCAGCTGGTTTACGACATCATTTGCGATCACCATGAGCGCTGGGACGGACTGGGCTACCCGGGGGTAAAAGCCCCGGCCGGTGAGCCAACCGTGGGCCCGGAGCAAAATTCGGGTCAGGGACAAAATCCAGGTCGTGGACAAAATCCAGGTCGGGGACAAAATTCAAGCTATTACCAGAGCCATGGCCTGGACCAAGACCCGGCCCCCAACCCAAAAGGGCCCCAGGGCGGCGGGGATTTGGGGGAAACGCGGGGCAAAAAGGGCGAGGAGATTTCCATTTACGGCCGGATTTTGGCCGTGGCCGACGTCTACGACGCCTTAAGCAGTCGCAAGGCTTATAAGGAACCCTTCGACGAGTCGTTGGTCATCCAGATCATGACCCAGGAAAGCGGAAGGCATTTTGACCCCGCCGTGATTGATTCCTTTCTGGCCGTGAGGCCCATTTTGGCCAAAATAAGGGAACGCCACGCCGAGAGCGAATGAGGCGGCGCGGTTACGCTCCAAAAATTTTCGTAAAAAAAAGACCCCGAGGGGTCTATTTTTTATTGGGGGCTTGAACGCGCGCGACCGTTAATTTCGGCGGCCGCCGCCGATGGCCTTGTTAAGATCGGCGGCGATGTCGGCCAAAATCGGGTTTAGGGCCTGGGAGAGGGCGTCGGTTAGGGTCGCCGCCCGGTCGGTGGAATTGGAATTGAGTAATTGGGTTTGCGAGTAGGAATTGGACATTAAGGTCCTGGGCCGGGAGCTTCTTTGATCGGTTAGGGTAGCTTTAAGTTCCACGATGGCCTTATGGGGGTTTACGGTAAAATCGCCGTAAAAAGCCGAAAGGTAAACGTCCAAAGTCAGATCGGGACTTTGGGCCATGACGCCTTGGGTGGCCCGAAAGCGGCTTGAACTGGCGTCCAAGTAACCCGAGAGTTTGGCCGCGATTAGGCGGGCGGGCATCCCCACCATTTCGTTATAAAAATCCTCGCTAAATTCGTTCGGGCCGATTTTGTAGACCAGCTTTCTGGTCTCGTATTGGGGGGCCGCCCCGCTGGAGGTTATTTGGATCATGAGGGGGCGCCTCACCTTGGACGGGGTGGGCAGGGCGGATAGGTCTTCAAGGTCAAAGGTCCTGATGGTCGGATAGGGCCGGGACAAGCCGCAGCCGGTCAAAAGGGCGCCCAGGATGAGGATAACGGCCAGAAGGGCCAGGGGGCGCGGGGCCAGGGGCGCCTTGGCCAAAGGGCCCAGGGTTAGGGGAGCTGGGGCCAGGGGAGCCGCGGTTAGGCGGCCGGAGGTTAGGCGGCCGGGGGCGGTGCGCCCCGATGGGAAGTTTCCCAGGGCGAGGGGGGAGTTGGGGGAAACTATTGGCCCGGAGGTAAGGGTC
>JAITLH010000257.1 GCA_031277995.1 Deltaproteobacteria bacterium | reverse complement strand
CAATACCAGCTTGGGCCTTTCCACTTTGTTTATTATCAGCTGGGCCAATCGGTCCCCTCGATTGACGACCACCTCGTTTTTTCCCAGATTAATCATGGCCAAGCCCATCTCGCCGCGATAATCGCTGTCTATGGTCCCGGGCGTATTGATGACGGTCAGCCCTTGGCGAAGGGCCAGCCCGCTTCGGGGCCTGACTTGGGCTTCATAGCCTTTGGGAACGGCGATGGACCAGCCGCTGGGGATAAGCTTAATCTCGCCCGGAGCCAAGGTGACCGGTTCGTCCACGTCCGCCCTTAAATCCATTCCCGAGGCCTCGGCCGATCCATACTCCGGCAAGGGCCAATTCGGGTCCTTGGCCACCCTTTTAAAGCGCAATTCGAGTTCCGGGTCAAAATCTCCCTGAATTTTAGTCATCGGTTTCCATCTTGTTTCGTAAGTTTTAAGCCGGGACATGGGAAGTCCAAAACGCCCAATCCCCAGGCCTGGGGTTAAGACAATGATCTTTTGACGCTTGGCTAGCGGGCGAACCGCCTAAAAATCCGCCCTGGGCAAACGCCTCGAAAAATTGACGCCATAAAAAAGGCTTAGGCTCGCCTAAAGCTCCCAAAAAGTCGCGTCGGGGGCCGAGCGTACCAAAACCCTTACCCACTGCCCGGCCGGCGATTGAAGATTGGCTAGCCAACGGTAACCCGAAAGTTTTCGCTACCTAGCCAGGGTGACCCTAGACGGCTGGTTACGATTGTCGTGACCAATCGCTCTAGCGAAAGTAGAATTAAGTATTATAGCACATTCATTGAGGACCTTGGGCATAAAAATCGCGGCCGGCGCCGGGGCTGGGGTTTGGGTAAACCTTTTTCCCGTTTGGGCGAAATTCAAGCCTCAAATAATCACGCGTATTCTTAAAAAGCCGGAGGCGACCAGGGCTTTTAACTTTTGCCCAAAAAAGCCAAAAAAATAAAAACGGCCCGAGAGTTGGCGGTTTTTCGCGGCCCAGGGCCATCCGGGCCGTTTTGGCTGTCGGGTTTTCTCGCTTTTGGAAAAAAACCGTGGTAAGATTTTTTCGAGACCCTAAAAGGCTAAATTTTACCGAAAAATAATACATAAGTATTGATAATAATGAAATAAATAAACCGTTAACGCAATAAAAAGGAACTTAAGCGAAGAAGGGTTTTCTTTGGTTTTAAGAAAAAATTTTTGTCCAGCCTTAAAAAATACTTGACAAAATAAAATCAGTGGCTATTTTTTATTATGGTGGACCCAACCATGTCAGGTCCAGTCACCTTAAGGTTGACCCATTGGCCACTAATCGTAAGCGCCATTTAGGATCTTGCCTCTAAGGAAGGTTTTGGTAAAAAACCAAAAATCCCTGGATCTTATTTTTCTCGCCCCCTAGCCTGGCGGGCCCCTGGCGGGCCGCTAACGGGCCACTGCTTGGCCCCTGACCGCCGTTGGCTTGACGGGTTTGAAAAATTCCCAAGCCGCCGGCCGTTGAAAAGCGCGTCTCCGTAGCTTATACTCTCAAAACGGCTTTTTCTCCCCTTGGACAAAGGGCCTTTTAGCCCGCCGGTTTCAATATTGGCCCAACTTTTGGCCTTTTTCGGCCGAGACCCATTTTTATGCCCAAATCAGCGATTGCCTGGAAACCGCGCCGAAAACTGACAGAAAGCCCCAAGTCCGCCGCGAAGGATTTTTTGGCCGCGGGCAGGGAGTTGATGGCCGCCGACATGCCGGTCGAAGCGGCCGAGTTACTGGCCAAAGCCAAAGACTCGGAGGGACTAAACCTTCTTAAAACCGCCGCCATCGAAGAAGGCAATTTTTTTATTTACCAACTGGTAACCAAGTTACAACAAAGCGCCCTTAATCGCGACGAGATAAAGGCTTTAGCCGACAAAGCCGCTTCGTTGGGCCTTGAAGCCTACGAGAATTCGGCTAGAAATATCCTTAACGAAAACCCCTAAAACTTCATGAGTTTCAATCGGCCCTGACCGATTTCCCCTCCCCATGCCCCTTAAAAGAGCATGGGCTTTATTTTTTTTATTTTTTTGGAAGTATCGTCTCAAATGAGTAAAAAACCTGACTATTACGACGTTTTGGGCCTTGGCCGCGACTCGGATCCGGCTTCGATCAAAAAAGCTTACCGTAACCTGGCCTTGAAATATCACCCGGACCGCAATCCCGGCGATACCGAGGCCGAGGAACGCTTCAAGGAAGCCGCCGAGGCTTACGAGGTCTTAAGCGACCCGGAAAAGCGACAGCTTTATGACCAGTACGGACACGATGGCCTAAACCACACCGGTTTTCAGGGTTTTTCTGGCTACGGCGATATCATGTCGGCCTTTGGCGACATCTTTGGGGATTTTTTTGGGACGGTCGCCCGCGGTCCCAAAAGGGGCCGGGATCTGGGCATAGAAGTGACCATCGATTACGTTGACGCCTACAACGGCTGTTCCACGAAGATCCGGGTGCCCAGGGTGGAAAACTGCGAAGCTTGCGATGGCACCGGTTCGGTTTCCAAGAGGGTCCAGGCCTGCCCCAAATGCGACGGCAAAGGCCAGATCTTCCAGGGCATGGGCTTTATCCGCATGGCCAGCACCTGCCCCCAGTGCCGGGGCACGGGCGAATACGCCTACGATCCCTGCCCCGAATGTAACGGCCAAGGTCGGGTTAACCGCCACCGCGAAGTCATGGTGCCGATTCCCGCCGGCATCTCGTCGGGGGGGCGCATCAGGATTAGGGGCGAGGGAGCGGCCGGCGAAATGGGAGGTCCTTCGGGCGATCTCTACGTTGAAATCCACGTAAAACCCCACGAGCATTTTAGCCGCGAGCGTAACCACGTTCTCTACGACACCAAAATCAACATGGCCTTGGCCGCCCTGGGCGGGGAAATCGAAGTCCCCACGGTTTCCGGCGAAACCAGGGTCGTCAGGGTCCCCGAGGGCGCCCAAAACGGCAAGCTCATCAGGATCCCAGATTTGGGCTTCCCTAACCTTAACGGCAAAGGCGGCCGGGGCGATCAAATCATCGCCCTCACCGTCACCACCCCAAAAAATCTTACCGAGCGCCAGAGGGAGATTTTGGAAGAGTTTGCCCAGATCGAAGAAGAGAAAGCCAACGAGAGCGCCATCAAGGGTTGGACCAGAAGGATCGGCCAAAAGTTCAAAAAAGCCCTTCGCTCCGGTGACGGCTAAGGATTGGACCCCCTTTCGCGGGTAACGATACCTTTTCGCGAATCAAACCCCCTACCTGGTTATTTCCGTCAACGCGCCCTTTGGAGGGATTATGCCTTGGCCAATTGACCGACCCCGGCGCTTAAGGGATCACCCTGTTTTAAGGGAAATGGTTAGCGAGACAACCATTCGGGCCCAGGATCTAATCTACCCCATCTTCGTTGTCCCCGGCCGCCGCGTAAAAACGCCCATTTCTTCCCTGCCCGGCCAATGGCATCTGTCCCCGGACGAGGCCGGCCTTTTGGCCCTGGAGTTTAGCCGCCAAGGCGGGCGGGCCATGATGCTTTTTGGCATTCCCGATGGCAAAGACGAAACGGGCAGTTCCGGGGCCGATCCCAACGGTCCGGTAGCCTCATCGATTAAAATCATCAAGGACCTGGTGCCGGATCTGGCCGTCATAACCGACGTCTGCTTGTGCGAATACACCAGCCATGGCCACTGCGGCCTGATCGACGGCGAAAAAGTCCTAAACGACGAGTCCCTCCCCCACCTGGCCAAACAGGCCTTGGGTCACGCCCAAGCCGGGGCCGACATGGTCGCCCCTTCCGACATGATGGATGGCCGGGTCAGGGCCATAAGGGAAGAACTGGATCGAAACGGTTTTACCCACCTACCCATCATGGCCTAT
>JAITLH010000208.1 GCA_031277995.1 Deltaproteobacteria bacterium | reverse complement strand
CGACCAAAAAATCATCAAAGATACGGGAGCCGGTATTGACCGGATAGGTAACTCCGACATCGTTACTGTAAGATGAACAACTTTTATATTTATAGATGCCAAGCAAGGCCGTGTAGCGGAAGTTTCTTAATTGCGGGGAGATGGTTGGTTTTAGCCCGTAAAATGGGTCATCGTAGTCATCTTGGACGTGGTCCGCTGGGCTAAAGGCAAAAATCACGAGACAAAAAAAGGTAATTATCGTTAACGAAAAGGGTTTCATTGAAAAAACCTCAATTTTAATGTTTGATTAATATTATTTAAGTCTTTACTTAATTAACGTTGGTCCCATTCGGATTTTTAGGGCTTGGTTTTTTGACAAAAAACGTTCATGAGAAAAATGGAACACCCCAGTCAACGAAAATCGTGAAAACTTCCCGGACAAAAAATCACCGCCAGATCTCTGGCTTGGCGCCTATTTGAAGCAGATCTTCCCGGCCAATGGTTATTTGTTGGCGGCCGTCGGCATGCGTGAATGGCTCGGTTAGGCTAATGCCCATCCCTTCGTGGTTTAAGAAAACTTCACCCAGGACATCAAAGGATACTTGGTTGTCCAAAAAGTCAGATGGTATTGGGGGAATGTTTCGTCCGCAGCCGTAGTCGCCATTGGAAATTTTATAATGCGTGGGGATTTCTTTAAACTCCAGTCGGCACCAACCTTTGACCAATAACGGCCACAGTAAGGGAATGGATTGTTTTGGGTTTTCAAAAATATCGCTTAATTCCAGCCGCCGATGGGTTTTGACGTTAAAGATAAATGACGCGGCATCGCCTAATGGATGGGCGGCTCCGGCATAAAAATGATAGCCATTGAAAAAGATGGAAAGATAGTCGTTCCCGGCGATTTCGGCGGTAAATTTAAATACATGCTCCGTTACGCCGCTTTCCTGGTCGTTACCGTCAAGACAAAAGTCTTTTTGGGACAGGGCGGTGAAGGTATTCTGGGCGAATTTTACCAAAAAAGCGTCCACGGCCGGTGAGCCGGTATTTAAGGGATAGGTAAACCCGACATGGAGGGTAAGATTTGGGCAATTTGGATTGACGAAGTTATTAAGCAAAGTCGTATACCGTAAGCCCCTTATAAACGGGCTGATGGTTGGCCTTATGTCGATATATGGATCATTATTGGCATCTTGGGCCTGGGCCGCGGGGCCAAAAACAAAAAGGGCGAGGAAAAAAATGGCCAGGGTTATTTGGGCTAGCGTTTTCATTACCGATTCCCTTCTTGGGTAAATGATTAATTGGGTTTATGTTTTGTTTTAATGGCCGGTTAAGGGAAAAGCTGGGGGGATCAAGTTGGCTTAGTTTGGTTAAGCCAAGGTCCCATGGCCGGGGCTTTTCTCGAGTTAAATCAGGGTTTTTTGACCAAATACCGTAGGGTTTTGGTTAATTATAACCCTTCGAGTTCAAATTCCAAGAGAAAGTTTTATAGTCTCGATTTGGTCTGGTTTAGACAAAAGGGCCTCTGGGGAAAGGCCAATGAAGTTAATAAAAGGACACTTTGTTTTATGTTTTATGGAGTAAATTATTTATTTTAACTAATATTATGGTATTTTGGCAAAGCGTTTTTTATTCGGTTGGCCATAATAACGGTAAAGTTTAAAGGCCGCGGCCCAGGCGGCCGGGCCCTGGGCCAGGCCTTAAGGCGCCCAAGGTTGAGAGTAAGGAACTTGGCATGTATAATGGAAAAAATAAAGATCGCCAAGAATTTATTATTGAGTTAATAAATTTTTAAGTAAAAGGAGTATGCTTTGGAACTGGGCGCTGGCAACCTCGGTAAGCTTATGGCCATTCTCCGCGAGGGTTACGGCTTGGGGGAGAACCGGGTCTCGGAGGTCAAGGTCGTCGATTCCGGCCGGGTCAACGAAACGTATTTGGTAAGCGTATTGGATGGCCAAACGTACGTTTTCCAAAAGCTAAACGTCTATTTTAACTCGGTTGAATCGATTGGGGAGAACTGGAACAGGGTCGCTTTGGCCCTAAAAGGCGCCAAGGTCGGTTTTCCCGAAATAATCCCCCCAAAAAATTCCGGGTGGCTATTTCATGAGCCCGAAAATGGGGCCTATTGGCGGCTAACCGCCTTTTTGCCCGGGCGTAAGCCCGATAAGGATTCGTTGGAAGAGGCCGGTTTATCGGCTAGGATTTTGGGCCTTTGCCACGGGGCCTTAAACGTTCCCAAGCCCATCGATTTATTGACCCCTTTGGATAGCGTCGAGTTTACCAACCAAAAGTTGTGCTCCCCTTCCGATTTCTCGGATATTTTAAACCATTATCGAGGCCATCCCCGCCTTGGCTTTGTCACGCCCGACATAAAAAGGGGCTTGGACGCGGCCAGGCAACTTCCCACCAGGCCAACTTTCGTCAGGGTTTTCGTGGCCAGGGACTTGGTCATCCATAGGGACTGCAAGGCCGATAATTTTTTGATTGACGAAAACTTGTCCTCGCTCATAGATTGGGACACCGTGGGTTACGGCGATCCTTTGCTGGACATTGGCGAGATGTGCCGATCCTGGGCCGTTTCCCCAACGAAACCTTTTTACCGGGCCGATCTGGCCGCGGCCATCGTGGCCGGTTACCGGGAAAGCGGCCTAAAACTTAGTTCCGACGACTACCGACTTTTGCCGGCCACGGTCAGGGGTTTGGCCTTAAATTTGGCCAGAAGGTACTTGGTTGACGCCCTGGCCGAGGCCTATTTTAAGTGGGATAAGGACGCCTATCCCTCCCTTTACGAGCAAAATTTGGCCCGCGGGCGGCATATGTTGGACTTGGCCGAGGAACTTTTAAACCGCGAGATAGAGCTAATGAACTTATAGGCTTGGCGCGGTATTTGCATGTATATCTTGGTTAAAATCATTTAAATCGCCAGGGTTGGGTCCAGAACGGGTAGGGCCTTATGGGGCTTGGAGAGTCCTTATGGGGCCTCGTACGGTTTATATTGGATTGTATGGGCCCGTAAGGGGCCGAGGGGTTTGGGGGGCCCGGTAAGACCCTGATGGGCTTGGGGCCAATCGAAACGTAACTTTTGGGGCGAGCCCAAAACCGTCAGCCGGTGGGCTGATGGTTTTGGGGAAAGTTAGAGACTATGGCTGAGAATAAAGTTAGCGTCACCATGGACGATATTTTAAACGTCACGCCCATGGGGCTTATGATGATAAATAGGCGGGGCAAGGTTTTGTGCTGTAACCATAAGATGGCCACCATGTTTGGTTTGACTGTTAAGGAACTTAACGAAAGAAGCATAAATGAGCTTTTCCCCAAAAGCTCCGATGAAGTCATGGAGGTCATAAAAAGCACCCGTCAGGCCGCCGGGCTGTTCGTAAGCGAGCTGGGGGGCTGTTTCGTCCAGGCCCTGCCCCTTCCAAGGGACAACGACATCTGGGCCATTTACGTCTACGACCAGAGGTTTTGGCAGTCCCAGCTTGGCGAGGGGCCGACGGTGGATCCCTTGACCCCCTATTATAAAACCATCTTCGATAGTTCCTCGGACGGGATTTCCATAGCCGACAATAAAGGTAGGCTAATCTTGGTTAACGAGGCCTCGGCCAGGCACGTGGGCGTTCCCAAGGAAGAGCTTCAAGGCAAACACGTGGCTTCCATGGTGGAGAGGGGCCTGACCGACGATTACGTAAGCCTTGAAGTCATTAGGGACAAAAAACCGGTTACCAGGATCATTAAGTTCCATAAAAGCGGCAAGCATATTCTTTTGACCGGAACGCCCATATTAAACCTTGAGGGCCAGGTCCATTTGGTGGTCATAAACGAGCGCGATTTAACGACCATGCTAGAGCTTGAGACTAACCTAAAAACCCAAAAAGAAATCCTCGATCGGGTCAAGGCCGAGCTGGCCGAACGGGACTTGGCCGAGGTGGCCCAGAACCAAGTCGTGGCTTTAAGCGTTTCCATGAAAAGGACCATGGATACCGCGATTAAACTTTCCCAGCATGAGGTTTCCCCGATCCTCATAACCGGGGAGAGCGGGACCGGCAAGGGCTTACTGGCCAAATTCATCCACGCCTGCTCCAAAAAATCAAAAGAACCTTTCATACACATAAACTGCGCCGCTTTGCCGGAGTTTCTCCTGGAAGCGGAACTATTCGGCTACGAAAAAGGCGCTTTTACCGGGGCCAACGCCTCCGGCCGGGCGGGCCTTTTTGAGGTGAGCGGAAACGGCACGGCCTTTTTGGACGAGATAGCCGAAATGAGCCTGCCGTTACAGTCAAAACTCCTGACGTTTTTGGACAATAGGCAGTTTAGGCGTTTGGCCGGCCACAAAACCATCACGGCCACCTGCACCATCATCGCCGCCACCAACCAAAACTTGGATCGCCTGGTAGCCGAGGGCCGTTTTAGAAAGGACCTTTATTACCGCCTAAACGCCTTTAGCATAAACATTCCGCCCCTTCGGGAAAGGCCCGAGGACATTTTGGAATTGGCCCGCCTGGAGGTGGAAAAACTCTGCTCGCGATTTAACCTCAAACGGGAATTGGACCCCCTGGCCTTCGAAATCCTCCGCTCCCACGTTTTTCCCGGTAACGTCAGGGAACTTTTAAACAGCGTCAGCCAAGCGGTCGTTTTAAGCGACGGCCCGCAGCTGGGCCCGTTTTTGGCCAAGACCCTAATGGAGGAACCCCCAAACCATGAGCCGCTCAAAACGGCTTCCGGTAAGCCCTTTTCGGCCAATGGCCATGATTTAAAGCCCAAAAAGCCAAGCGATTTTCTGGGCCCCTTCCCCCCAACCCAGGCCCAGCCCCCGGAAAACGAGGGTTCGCCCTTAAGGTATTTCATCGAGGAAACCGAGATGGCCAACCTGATTCAAGCCGTAAAACGATGTCGAACCACCCGGGAAATGGCCGAATTCTTAGGCATAAGCCAGGCCGGCGTCTCTAGAAAACTTAAAAAGTATGGCCTAAAACCGCCCAGAAACAAAAGGTGATCGAATGGTGATTGCCTTTGTCCCCGCCTTTGGTTTGATTTCCTCTTTTTAGCTTCATTTCGCTTATCTCGCTCCCTTGATTTAGCCCGCCCATTTCGTTTAATCTCGCCCCAGCTCTTTTAAACCCTCCCCCTTGGTTTATCCCTTTTATCTCGCACAACTCGTTTAAACCAGCGCCCTTGGTTTATCCCGTTTTGTCTCGCCCAGCTCGTTAAAACCCTCGCCTTTCGATTCCGCCCGGCTTTGTTTTTCCTTTCGTTCATTTCGGCCGGTTTTTGCCCGGGGCTTTTTGGCCTTTCAGGTGGGATCGAAGGTTGCCCTTTAAACGGTCGGATTGGGGCCTGGGAGCGCTTCGGGACCGGGGGGTGGGGGTATAAGGAGGGTTTGGGTTCCCCAGGCCGCCCTGGGGCGATTTTGGCCGTTTACGCGATTTCGGCTCCGGGGCTGGGTTTGGGGACGCGAACGGAGGGCCGCGCCCCCAAAGCCGGGGCGGGGCTCCGGGGCGAGGCGGAGGTGAATTGAGTTGGGGGCGTGATTACGAAATGGATAATTTTGTTAAGTCGTTGAAAGCGTTGGGGAAATTTGATTCGAAAATGGATATGGGGGCTTTTGGGCGGGGAAATCGGGCGGGTTTTGATTCAGTTTTTGGGAGTGGCGGAGGGAAAGGGGAGATAAAGTTGCGAATTTATGGGGCAAAGGTGGGGAGGGGGGCCGTGGCGTGGAAATTGCAGTTTGTTTGGGTAAAGTGAATCGGCGCGCGCGGTCACGATGGTCATATGTCGCGATGGTTTGGATCCAAAATCGGCCTATTTAGGGGACTAAGGAAGTAAGGGCAGTTTTTACTTCTTTACGTTTAGCCTTATTTAAATAAAACGGTAATTTTTATTCGATTCGGCGAGTCGGCCCACTCATTGGGCTTAGGATCGCCGGGTCGAAAGGGCGAAATTTGTCTTAAGGCCTTGGTTTTTAGCGAATTCGCTTGGTTTAATCGCCATAAGGAGTGGTTATGGAAACGCCCAAACCCAAACTGAAAGGCGCGCCCATAGATTCGATTATCTTTTACCCGTCGCTGGTTTTGGTGGCCTTGGTGGCCATCGTCATGTCGTTTTTTCCCGACGTGGCCGCCAAGGGCGTGGATGGGGCTTACGCCTTTGTTTTAAAAAATCTCTCTTCCATGTTCATGCTTTTTGGGCTGGCCTGTTTCATTATCCTGGGCTGGCTATCCATAAGTAGGTACGGCGACGTCAAGCTTGGCGGCCCGGACGAGGAACCGGAGTTTTCCACCTTTTCTTGGATCTCCATGCTTTTTTGCGCCGGGGTCGGCATTGGCCTAATGATCTGGTCTTTGGTCGAACCCATCTATTACATACAAGGCCCGCCCATGGGCATTGAGCCGATGAGCGATCAAGCCTTTGTCTGGGCCCATATGTTACCCCAGTTCCATTGGGGTTTTTCGGCCTGGGCCATATATTGCTTACCCACCATCCCCATCGCCTACAGCGTTTACGTAAGGCGCCAAAAGGTTTTTAGGGTCAGCGACACCTCCAGGATGCTTATCGGCCGTCACGCCGACGGCGGGGTCGGAAAACTCATCGAGGTTTTCGTTTTGCTGGGAACGGTCGGGGCCGTGGGGACTTCCCTGGGCTTGGCCATCCCCTTAATCTCCAAGCTTTTTTCCGGGTTTTTAAACATAGAGGACACCATGTTTTTAAAGGGCGTGGTCACGGCCGTCCTTTATGGCATTTTCGGCTTTAGCGTCTTTATGGGCCTGGAAAAGGGCATGCAGAATCTAACCAGGATTAACGTTTGGCTGGCTTTCGTTATATTGGGCCTGGTTTTGTTTTTGGGGCCAACGGGCTTCATCATGGATCTTTGGACCAACAGCCTGGGCCTTTTGTTAAATAACTTTCCCAACCTGACCTTTGAAACCGAACCCCTGCGCCTTTTGACCGAGGGCGCCGGAAGCGCTTGGCCGCAATGGTGGACGGTTTTCTACTGGGCCTGGTGGGTAGCCTACGCGCCGGTGGTGGCCCTTTTCGTGGCCAGGATCTCCCGGGGCCGGACCATTCGCCAGCTGGTCATAGCCGAGTGCGTATGGGGAACCCTGGGCTGCTGGGCCTTTTTGGCCATACTGGGCGGCTATAGCCTCTACGCCCAAAAAACCGGCTTGGTCGATACCGTGGCCATCCAAAACGCCCAAGGGGATCCGGCCGTTTGCATGGCGGTCATGTATTCCCTTCCCCTCAGATGGCTAATCATCCCCATATACACGGCCCTGTGCTTCGTTTTTCTGGGAACCACCCTGGACGCCTCGGCCCAGGCCCTGGCTAACCTTTGCTCCAAGAAAGGCTATAGCGATCTGCCGCCTCTTCGTTGGCACCGCATGCTCTGGGCCTCGCTTTTGGCCTTATTTGGCATGGGCATACTTATTACCGGCGGGGAGAAGGCCTTAAAAACCATACAGACTTCGACCATCGTGGGCGGGGTCATATTGGTGCCGATTATTTTCATCATGGTCGCCGGGCTATTAAAGTGCCTCAAACAGGATTTTAAGGAAGTCATGGTCGATACGAAAATCGTCCGGCCGGCCTTACTGGCCGAAAACGCGGCCGGTTTGGCCATGGGATCGCCAGGCGGATCCAGGGAAACTATAAGCGGAAGCGAGGCTAAAAACATCGAACTTAAGGCGGGCGCCGAACTTAAGGCGGGCGCGGGCGATTTGTCAAAAAACGCCGGGACCGCCGGCGTATCCGGCGAAGACGAGTTAAGGGTTTAATTGGCCAAAAGCCAAAGGAGAAAACATGACGACCATAAATACCCGCATGGGTGACGGCAGCCCGCTTGCCATGAGCGAAGACGAATTAAGGCGAGACATAGATGACGGAATTAGCCAGGCCGTGGAAAACGCCTCGGTGGCGCCCCTTAACAAAGAAGAGATCGAGTATCTGGTCGAGCTTTTTAAGCGCCCCGACCGCATCGTGGGGGTAGAACCGGGTAAGGAGATCGTTTTAACCTACGACGCGGCCACTTTAAAAATCAAGCGCCACGCGCTTTTTGAAGATCGGGTCAACGCCTTGGCCATGTATGAGCGCCTTTTGGGAGCGGACACCTTGGAGCTTTGTCACATCGATTACAGCTACAAAACCCTAAAGCCCATCGTCAGCTATGAGCAGGCGACCTTGGAGCAGGCCTTGTCGGTTACCCATTCGCCCATGTTTTACGGGGCCATGCCCAATCTGGGCTTATATACCCAGCCCGACGGGCCGTTCCCCAACCCCATGGAGTTACTGCCCATGGGCCGGATCGCCGAGGGCCGGGCCGCCTACGACTCCATGGTCGACGCGGCCGTGGAGGACATCTGCTTCATTTCCGAGATCATGTGGGAATCCGGGGCCGATGGCATAAATTTCGATACCGTTGGGGCCAGCGGGGATCCCGATTTTAAGGCTTCCCTTTTGGCCGCCGAAAAACTTAAGGCCAAGTATCCGGACATCGCCATCGAAATGGGCATGGCCGGGGAATTCGTCTTAGGCATGCATGGCGAGATGTGGCACGAGGGGGTCCGTTTGGCCGGTTTGTATCCGCTCGATCAGCTAAAACTCGCGGAAAAAGCCGGGGTGACGATTTTTGGGCCCGTGGTCAATACCAACGCCAACGAAAGCGTGCCCTGGAATTTGGCCAGGACCATTGCCATCATTAAGCCCTGCGGGGAACGGGCCACGATCCCCATTCACGCCAACATGGGCATGGGCGTGGGGGCCGTTCCGGTAACCGACTATCCCCCGGTGGACGTCGTTAGCCGGGCTTCCAAGGCCATGGTGGAACTTTGCCGCTTGGACGGATTATAGGTGGGCGTGGGTGATCCCATTGGCATGGCGGTCGCGCACGCCCAGGCTTCCGGGATGGGGGGAATGAGGTCGGCTGGAGATCTAGTCGCCCGAGTCCAACTGGCCAAGAAGCTAAGATTGGTCGAAGCCAAAAAATACGTGGCCGACAAAATCAAAGTCAGCGTCAATGAACTTTCAGACCCGGTCATCATGTCGGAAGTTCGAGCCGATCTGGGATTTGGAATCATGATGCCATTGGGCGGCACCCCAAAAGGTTTGGAGTGCAAATTCAACATGGCCAGGGTTTTGGATCTGGAGATTAACTGCCTCAAGCGTTTTAAACGCATGGCCGGCTTATGAGTAAAGCCCCACTCGCCCCACTCGCTTTGTCGGGAAACGGACCGGGCTTTAGCCATAAGCTTGGGGTTTTTCGCCACCCGAATGGAGCCGAGCGGGGTTTTTAATAAAGCCTTAAGGCTCGCCGCCCGCTATCGGCTCGCCAAAAGGCTTTAAGGAGACGATAAATTGAGCGAAAACATATATGAAAAAGCCTCCAGGGCCATTTTGGAACACGACGAGGAACTGGCTTTGGAGACCATAAAAATCCATTTGGACGGCGGGGCCGAGCCCATGGCCCTCATGAATGAGGGCTTCATTGTTGGCATATCCAAGGTGGGCGATTTGTTTGGTTCGGGGAAACTGTTTTTGCCCGAACTCATGATGTCGGCCGACGTCATGCTGGTCGCTTCCCAGGCCCTAAACGAGAGCATGCCCGAAGGGCAGCAATCGGGCTACGCCCACGTCCACATCACCGCCGCCACGGTCAAAGGCGACATCCACGACATCGGAAAGGGCATAGGCATTGCCCTTTTTAGGGCCAACGGTTTTACCGTGCACGATTTGGGCCGAGACGTCGATACCGACGCCATGATCGATAACGCCGTTAAAAACGGCTCCAAGATAATCGCGACCAGCGCCTTACTGACGACGACCTTGGGCGAGCAGAAA
Organism: Deltaproteobacteria bacterium; assembly: GCA_031277995.1. Taxonomy (GTDB): domain Bacteria; phylum Desulfobacterota; class Desulfarculia; order Adiutricales; family Adiutricaceae; genus JAIRNQ01. The sequence goes on along the minus strand of JAITLH010000208.1, from coordinate 1,291 downwards.
AAACTCGAGGACCATCTCAAAAAGGCCGGCTTAAAAGGCCAAATAAAAACCATGGTGGCCGGGGCCCCGGTCACCCCCAGGTGGGCCAGCCGCATCGGGGCCGACATCTACGCCGAAAACGCCCACGAGGGGGTTTCGGGTGTCATAAACGCCGTAAGGGAGGGTTAAATCATGACCTTACGAAAATTTTCCGCGGGCTTTAAGAGCTCGGGCGGATTTAGCTTAAACGTTTTTACCCCGGACGAGTTCGCGGCCATCCACCGCTCGACCCTTGAGGTTCTAAGCGAGGTCGGGGTCTTTGTCCAAAAGCGCGAGGCCCGGGAGATCTTTCGGGCGGCCGGGGCCAGGATCTACGACGACGGTCTGGTTAAGATCCCGCCCCATCTGGTAGAGGAGGCCATCCGCTCGGCCCCGTCCACTTTGACCTTGGCCGGGCGCGACAAAAGCCGCGACATCGTCATCGAGGGCGGCCGGGTCAGCTTTACCAACTTTGGCGAAGGCATTTGCATAATCGACCACGAGACCGGGGAGCTTCGAAGTACCACCAAAAACGATCTGGCCACCATGACCCGTCTTTTGGATAGCCTGGACGTCATCGGGGTAATCGAGCGGGCCGTGGGCAGCCAAGACAAACCCGCCCCCATGCAGGCCATCCACAACTACGAGGCCATGATCAACAATACCAACAAGCATTGTTTTTTGGGCCCGGAAAACGGCCATAACGTCGAGATCATTTTGGCCATGGCCGCCGAGGCCGTGGGCGGCCCAACCGCCCTGCGGGATCGCTGCCCGGTCTCTTTCATAACTTGCCCGGTCAGCCCCTTACGTTTGGTCGAGGACTGCTGCGAAATCATCATGAGCTCGGCGGAAAATGGGGCCGCGGTTTGCATTTTGTCCATGGCCATGGCCGGGGGCTCTTCCCCGGTCCACTTGGCCGGGACCTTGGTTAACCACAACGCCGAGATCCTGGCCGGGATCACCTTGGCCCAGCTTACCAACAAGGGCGCCAAGGTCATTTACGGCAGTTCCTCCACGGCCATGTATTTGAAAAACGCCTCGGCCGTCGTGGGGACGCCGGAATTGGCCATGATAAACGCCGCCGTGGCGGCCATGGCCCGCTATTATCTCTTACCCAGCTGGGTGGCCGGCGGCTAGGCTGACTCAAAATGCTCCGACGTCCAGATAGGACACGAGAAAACTTTGACGGGACTTTTGACGGCCCTATCCGGGGCCAACATAATCTACGGTTTGGGCATGCTGGAAATGGGAGTTACCTTTAGCGCGGCCCAAT
>JAITLH010000198.1 GCA_031277995.1 Deltaproteobacteria bacterium | reverse complement strand
GCATTGGCGGCAGCGCGGGCGGCGCCGGGAGGCGCCGGGAAGGGCAAGTTTATAAAAAAAAAGCCATCCGGCGATGGGGGCGGGTTTTCGATTGGGCTGGGGAGTCGGGGTCGTTTGTTTTGGTTATGGCTGATTTAAGCGAAAAAGTTAAGCCGAGGATTTTAACTCGGGTTTTTAAGGGAATCGTCAAGGGCGTCATTGGGCTGGGCCTTTTCACGATTCTTTTTTTGGCCGTTGGGTATTTATTGGTCGAGGCGCCCAGGTATGACGGATTCGCCGTATCCCCGGTCCTTTTGGACAAAGACGGGGAGGCCCTTTACGCGGGGCTTTCCTCCGACGAGGAAATAGCCATGCCGGTAAGCCTTGGGAGGATGGGGGAGACCTTGCCCAGGATTGCCGTGGGCGTTGAGGATAAGCGTTTTTACTCCCACTTTGGGGTCGATCCCTTGGCCTTGGCCAGGGCGGTTTATCAAAACGTCAAAAACGGTAGGGTGATTTCCGGGGCCTCGACCATAACCGTCCAGTTGGTGCGCCTTTCGAAACCCAGGCCCAGAAATTTTTGGTCAAAACTGGTCGAGTTTTTGGAAGCGGTCAAGCTTGAAAGGAAACTATCCAAGGAGAGCATTTTAGAAATCTATTTAAACCGGGCCCCCTTTGGCGGAAACGTCAGGGGGGTGGGGGCGGCATCGGCCATTTATTTTGGGAAAAAACCCGCGGAGCTGACCTTGGGTGAGAGCGCCGTTTTGGTGGCCTTATTGAGGGGCCCGGCCATCTATCGGCCGGATCGCTGGCCCGAACGGGCCAAGGCCAGAAGGGATCTGGTCCTGTCGGTTTTGAGGCGTAAGGGCTTAATTTCCCAAAGCGACCAAGACGCCGCCAGCCAAGAACGGATTACCGGGGAGCGTTTTTCGCCGCCCAGAAAGGCCTTTCACTTGGCCGCCTATTTACTCGATCCCCCGGAGTCTCCCCGTTGGCGCTGGGGCGCCCCGGGTTACGGGGGTGAACCGACCTCCATTGATCCCGCCCTCCAGGATAACCTGGAGAAAAACCTCCTATTGGCCCTTAACCCTTTTCCCAACGAAGTAAACGGGGCCGGGATACTGGTTTCCAACCAAACCGGCTTGGTTTTGGCATACGTGGGCGGGGTCAGAAACGAAGGCCCAACCTTTCACGTCGATAACGCCCGCTCGAGGCGATCGCCGGGATCGACCTTAAAACCCTTCGTTTATTTGGCCGCCTTCGCCGACGGAACTTTGGGGCCATCCGAGGTTTTGGCCGAAGGCGAAAAGGAATCTTTTGACCGGTCCGGGGAAAGTTTTAACGATCCAAAAGCCGCTCCGAGCGCCGAGGATCCCCTGGCCGTGGATCAAGACTTGGCCGCGAGCGCGGCCGCTTCGAACCCGGCCGAGGGTCAGGCCTCGGGCCCATCGGGTTCGGGCCCTTCGGGCTCGGTCGATGGGCCCGGATCTTTATACGCCCCGACCATTAGGGTTCTGAGGCTGATCGGCCAGGAAAGGGCCCTGGAAGTTTTAAAAACCATGGGTTTAACCATTGACGCCGATCGCGATTACGGGGATTCGTTGGCATATGGGGGTTTGGAGACCTCCATGCTGGAATTGGCCGGGGCCTACGCGACCTTGGCCAAAGGCGGGGTGGCCGTAAGGCCGGGCTTTGACCCCAAGGGCGAATATTTGGGCCCCAGGCTTTTTTCGGAGGAAGCCGTTTGGTTAATTAACCAAAGCCTCTCGACGGATAGGGGCCTGGAATCTTCCGGGGCTTTATTGGCTTTCGAGAGCGGTACTTCCCATAACCAAACCGACGCTTGGTTGGCCGTCTACGATCCGGGCCATACCTTGGTTTTGTGGCTAGGGGATCCCACGGGCCGCGGTCACTCCGGGCTTATGGAAGCGGCCGGTTTATTGGAAGCCGGGACCAAGTATATGGGAGAACTGGGCCAGAAAACCCCTTGGCCCGATCCCCCGGAGGGTTTGGAGCGTTTTGGGGCTTGCCCCCTAACCGGGGACCCGGTCACGCCCCATTGCCCCGGGGTCAAGTGGGCCTGGAGAATGAAAACCCTGGCCAAAAGCTTGCCCTGCGGCCTCCATGGCCGTCCGGAGGGCCAGGGGGCGACCCTGTGGCCTACGGGACCGTTGAAATTTTTGGGATTTTAGGGCCCCGGGAAATTTCCCCCGGCTCCCAGGCCGTTAAAGGCGATAAAAAAACCTGGCTCCAAAACGAAAAAAAGCCCTCGCGCCAAATTTGGCGCGAGGGCTTTTCAATGGGGGCGGGGCTTATTTTTGGGGATGAATCATGCCCTTAAGGAGTTCCAAGCCCTCGACCAGGCTGGGGCTGGGCCGGGAGATAAGTTCTTCGGGAATGCGGTAAACCCGGTTATTTTTAAAGGCCGGCAAAACGGCGTAAATTTTTCTTTCCTTGACGGTTTTTAGATCGACCTTATTCATGGGGCCTTCCTGGGAAATGAAGACGTCCACTTGGTCGGCTTTTTCCAAAAGCCTCTCGGGGCCGTAATTGGCCACTATCTGTCCGGGCCTGGTGGGCTCGGAATCGTCGGCCACGTTTCTGCCCCCGGCCAGGGTCAGGAGCCAAACGGGGATTGAGTCCGGGGTAAAGGTTTTAACTTCCTTGTGGATGGCCTCCAAAAATACCCCAGGCCGTTGGTTTTGGCCTTGGGCCTTATTTTGGTCTTGGTTCTGGGCTTGTCCTTGGCCATTTTGCGGGTCTTGGTAAGTCAGGGCGGCGATCTTGGCTTGAAATTCCTCGATCATGCTATTTACTTGGTCTTGTTTCCCGGAAATTTCTCCCAATTCTCTCCAAAAATCAAAAAGATCTTTGGCCTCGGTGCATTGTCTTGACCAGATCTTGATGCCGGTTTTTTCCAAGGTTTGAAAGAGGGCGGGGCTGGCCGAAAGGTGCATGGGCCTTATGAGTATGTAATCCGGGGCGGCGGCCAGAAATTTTTCCACGTCATCGTGGATGGAAAACTCCGGGGGCCTTGGCCAGTCTTTGGTTTCCGGACCGTCGTAGGTCTCCTGACGCGAGATCCCCACCAATTGATCCCTGGCCCCCAGCCTTAAAAGTATCTCGGTATCGGCGGCGTAGAGACTGATGATCCGTAGGTTGGGCTTGGCCGATTCGTTTGGGGCCTGGTTTTCTTGGGCCAAAAGGGCTTGGGAAAAGGGGGTCAAGGCCAGGGCCGCGAAAATGGCCAAAAAAGCCAAGGCCAAAACTTTGAAAAAAGTTTTGGCCTTTGGCCGGGGCTTTTTCCGGCTGGAGAAAAACGGTTCCGTTCCCATTTGGCGCGCCTCCGATTTGGGCCCAAAATTTCGCCTAAAATGGCTAGCCCTGGGCCTTGGCATAAAAACAAAGCGGCCGGGAAGAAAACCCCCCGGCCGAGTTGGGTAAAGGCGTTTTTTAGGCCGGGCCGGTTTGGCGGCCGGGCCTAAATAGAGCGCGGTTACTTATTGTCCTTGGCTTGTTCGGCCAGGACCTTGGGGGCCAGGGCCTGGAGGTGTTCAACGTAGATGTTGGCCCAGGAATCGTTGGAACCCAGACCGGTTAAGAAGTATTCGGTTTCGAACCCGGCCGCCTTAAATAGGCTACCCCAGCTGTCCTCTTCCGCCCCGGCCATGTCGTTTAAGGCGTGGTCGCCGGCCACGATCATCATGGGAGCCAAAAGGGCCTTGGTGGGGGCGTCTTTGGTGGCCTTGATGGCGGCGATGATATCCTCGGCCTGGGGAGCGGCCTCAACGGTGCCAACGTAAACCTGGGGACCGTAGGCCTTGCGGAGGGCGGTCTGGAGTTTGTCGAAAACTTTCTGGGTCAGATGCTCGTTGCCATGGCCCATCAAAACCAGGGCGGAGTTACTGGCTTTGGCTTTCTCGGCCAGGGGAGCCAGGGCGGTTACGGCCCGATCGAGATATTTGGGCTGGCCGTCTTTGAGGCCAAGGGCGGGCTCGCCCACGCCAATCCAGGGGAAGGGTTTCAGGACGGGCTTAAGGGTTTCGTATTTGGAAAGGGCCGTGACCAGATTGGCCAGATCCTGGTATTCCTCGCCGTCGGTGACGTGGAGGGATTGGACCAAGACCAGCCTGGCCCCGTTTTCTTGGATGTCGGCCAAAACGGAAAGGGCGTTTTTGACGACGTAGAGTTCGGCCGGAACGTTCGGGTTTTCTTTCTTAAAGGCCGCGTCGTTGGCCCTTTTGTGCCAGATTTCGCGAATGATGTTTGAGGTAAAGGCCAAATGGACGTCGTAATCCGGGAAAGCGGCCTTGACTTTGTCGCGGATGTTTAGGATGGAATTGACGGCGCTAACTTCCGTGGTACCGAAAGCGGCCAGGACGATGGCCGGTTTTTGGGGGGTTCTTTCAAAGGCCGAAGCTTTTTCGGCGATCATGACCAAGGCCACCTGGAAGGCCAAAAATAAAAACGAGAGCATGGCCAGATTTAACAACATTTTTTTCAGCATCGCTAAGCGTTCTCCTCGCGTATAAAGACAAAATTATCCCGACGCCGGTCGGGGGCAAAAAAAAGGCCCAACCAGTTAAGGTTAGGCCGCGATTTCCGTTTTTGATCTTGGCTTAAGGCTTGGGGAAGAAAGGCCAAACCACGTTTGTCCTTAACTTTCCCGAGCCTCGGATGTGTTTTGTCCATGGATTGACGGCGAAAACTAAGTAGCGTCGCCAGACCGTTCAATCCGCATGGCTTTAACCGGGGGCAGGTCTTCTGGCTTACGGATCATGGCGTCGGGCCGCCTTCCCACCCCGGGAGATCGTTAAAAAACATGGTTTTTTTACGATCGCCTTTTGGCAGTGACTGAGGTCAATGACCCCGTGGCCTTCGCTCCCCGATTACAGCGGCGGTCCCGCGACAGAATCTAACTGTCTTCCCTCAAGGCCCTTATGGGCGCCCGCGGTCAGAAAGGCCCAAAAAACCCCAATGGGCCTGGGCCAAAAAAATTCGACTGAAAACCAAGCGAAAACGACCCGGGTTTTGGCTAAATAAAAGCCCAAGCCAAAGCCGTCACTTGGAAAATTATATGGTTAACGGTTAAATGTCGAAAAACGACTATGAAAGTATATTAACAAACGGTTCTTTTGTCAATCGAAAAACCCATATATCCAAATAGGGCCAATACGGTTGGCCCATAAAACCCCAAATACGCGTTTTCAACAAACCGTAAACATTATTATTTTTAACAAATAACGCCCATTTTGCCCTTACTAATTTTTTTTTGGGGTCTGGGATCGCGAATTACTGAAGACCCTTTTTTTTGGCCTAGCCCCGGGCCTTTCCCGGGTGGCGCGGCTATTTTAACGTGACCCTGGCCGCGCGGGGAATCGGTAAGTTTTTAAGTAAAGAACCGTTAAGGTTCGCGCCTTAGCCGCCCGCGATTTGCCGGGCGGGCTTTGGGGCTTGAAGGTCAGGCCCGCCTAGATCGCGAGTGGTTTTTTTTTGGGCCTTGGACTTTTTTTCAATCGATCGCGAAAACGAGGCCGGCTAACCCGGGAGAGGTTTTAATT
>JAITLH010000164.1 GCA_031277995.1 Deltaproteobacteria bacterium | reverse complement strand
AGGGCTTTTTCGCGGTCAAGAAGTATGCCGTTAGTCGATAATACCGCCCTGGCGCCTCCCCTAACGGCCAGGCCCACCAGCTCCAGAAGGTGGGGGTGAAGCAGGGGTTCGCCGCCCGAAAATAGGATCACCGGGACCCCATAATCGGTCAGGCTTTCAACCAAGGCTACGGCTTCGTTTTTGGTCAATTCGTCTGGGGCCGGCGCCGAAATGGCCGAAGCGTAGCAATGGACGCATTTAAGGTTGCAAGCTTTTGTTACGTTCCAGACTATGACCGGTTTTTTGTCCTCCGAAAATTGAAGTAAGTGGCTGGGCAAATTTTTTGATTCGCGGCCGTAGCGAAGAACGTCGGAGGGCTCAACCGTTCCGCAGTATAATTTTGAGACACCAATCATTAAGATAAAAACCTTTCACCAATAGCCCGTTGAGTCAGGCTCCGACCAGTTTAACAAAAACCTCGGCTTAACGCTAAAGAAATCTGCTCCGGTAAAATTTTGACTCTTCTAATTATGAACTTAGCTAAGTTAAATTATTCTTTTTGAATATATAAACCGTTTAAAAATAGTTTTTATTTCTAAAATAAAGATTATTTATTGTGTAACTAGCAATTATTTCTTATTTTTTTTTGTTGTTATAATCAATTATTTTAGCGCATAGCTATTTTAAATTTTAGTTTTTATTGTCTAAGTAGTATATATATCTAAATATTTATTATTATTAGCTTTATTAAGGAACTTAGCGTTAATTCATTGAGTCATAAAATGAAAAAAGGGAATGACGGGACAAGGAATGACCCAGAAAGTAGTAAACATTATTTCGTTGACAGCAACCGATGGCTTATGATAAATTAAAACAATAGAAATCGCAATGTCGTACACTGGTTGAATTATCTCAGCGGCCCTGCCTATAGGCGGGCTTGGGGGAAAAGTTCATGTCCCTAAGCTGGAATTGGAAACGATTCAAGTTTATTTGGCTTGGTTTTGGCTTGGCTGGCCTGTTTGTCGGCTTGACCTGCTACGTTCTGTACGCCTCCAGGGTCTGGACGTACGCTTACGACGATCCGGCCGCCTGCGTCAACTGCCACGTCATGGGCTCGTATTACCAATCGTGGGAAAATGGCTCCCACCGAGTTTGGGCGACTTGCAACGATTGCCACCTGCCCAATGACAAGGAGTTGCGTAAGTTGGCCTTCAAGGCGGTGGACGGCCTCTACCACGCGGCCGTTTTTACCGTTAACGCCCAACCCCAAGTCATCCGCGCCCGGGAAGGCACCAAAGAGGTCCTGCTGGAAAACTGCGTCCGCTGCCACTCGCCGCTGGTGACCGAATTCGTCAAGATGTCACCTTACTACGATACGGTTACCGATGGGGAGAACAAGGCTTGCTGGGACTGCCATCGTGATATGGCCCACGGGACCGTGGAAGGGTTGGGTTCCAACGTCAACGTAGGCCTGCCTTTCCCTGACTCGCCCGTCCCGGCTTGGCTGGAAAAGATGCTTAACTAAGCGGTCCCTTTAGTAAATCTAAATTGGGCATGCCTAAAAGCGCCTCCCCTTACCGGCGCGGCCATGGAAGAAAGTTTAATTGAAAGTTTAAACGTTTGGCCCCGCTGGAAGTCCAAAGTTACCTTCGCCCCCAATAAATCAGCCGCGCTGATCAATTCGCTGAATTTGATGGCCTTAAAACAAGTTTTCGGAGTTTTGCCATGAGCATCTTGACTTCCAACAAATACGGTCCCTGGATTATCGGCCTGGCCATCTTCTTTGGCGTGGCCGTGGCCGTGGTCGTTTTGGCCCTTATCGCCGCCACGGTGACTTTCAGGCGGGCCGAGGTGGCTTCCATCTACAACAACAAGAAGGTGGAAATCGTGGGGATAGAGCCCAAAAGCGAGATCTGGGGCCAAAACTATCCCCGGGAGTACGAGACCTGGAAAAAGACGGCCAACATGGACTTTAAGAGCAAACATATGGGCAATACCCAGGAAGACCCCCTTGCCCAACGCCCCGAGATGGTCATATTGTGGGCCGGTTACGCCTTCAGCAGGGATTACAAGGCGCCCCGTGGTCACTACTACACGATTGAGGACATGCGCAAAACCTTAAGGGTAGGCGCCCCCGGCATCGACGAAACCAAGGACTTGCAGCCGGCCACTTGCTGGTCGTGTAAGAGTCCCGACGTGCCTAGGATGATCGAGCAGATGGGGGCGGAAGAATTCTACAAGTCCCCATGGAGTTCGCAAGGTTCCCAGATCGTCAACGCCATCGGCTGCGCCGACTGCCACAATCCGGTCAACATGGATCTGACGATCACCCGGCCGGCCCTTAGGGAGGCCTATCAACGGATGGGCCGGGACGTGGACCAAGCCTCCACCCAAGAACTTAGGAGTTTGGTTTGCGCCCAGTGCCACGTGGAGTACTATTTCAAGGGCGACGGCAAGTACCTCACCTTCCCGTGGGACCAAGGCTTCACCATGGAAAACATGGAAGCTTACTATGACGACATCCAATACGCCGATTGGACCCACGCTTTAAGCAAAACGCCGATGCTAAAGGCCCAGCACCCCGACTACGAGTTGTTCTTACTTGGTCCCCACGGCGAGAAAGGCCTATCTTGCGCCGATTGCCACATGCCTTACATTTCCGAGGGTGGGATCAAATATTCCGATCACCAACTGATGAGCCCCCTAAAAAACACGGCCTCCACCTGTCAAGTCTGCCACAGGGACGCTGACGCGGACTTGATCAATTTCGTTTACGAACGTCAAGACAAGATTCTTGAAACCAGAAACCGCCTCGAACCGGAACTGGCCAAAGCCCACATCTGGACCAAGATGGCCATGGAAGCCGGGGCCACTGACGAGGAACTGGCCCCAGTCCGGGCCCTCATCCGTCAAGCCCAGTGGCGGTGGGATTTCGGGGTCGCCTCCCACGGCGCCTCCTTCCACGCCCCTCTGGAAACCGAGAGGATCCTGTCACATGGTTTGGATAAGGCCCTCCAAGCTCAGCTCCTACTCCAGGACGTTTTCCGGGCCCACGAATCCAATCCGGCCGAGTTACCAGACATAACGACCGCCGAGAAAGCCCAAGCCTACATAGGCCTGGACATGGCCAAACTCCAAGACCAAAAGGCCAGGTTCATGGCCTCCGTGGTCCCCAATTGGTTGGCCGAAGCCCAGGCCGCCGGCCGGATTTGAAAGCCGCCGCTCCCTTGGCCTTGTCTCTCTCCACCAGCCGTCCGGATGCTTACTGGGTTCCGGGCGTTTGATCCCCCGGGTCACTTTCTTGGAATCGGTACCCAATAGACGGCCGTGGCAGTGGCCATGGGGCTACGTCGAAAGCGCCGTCTTAATCGGGGCCGCCGTGGTCGGGGGATTTATTGCCCAATGGCGGCTTGGCCCCATGCCGGGGGATCTTCTGGCTTGGCCCCGCAACCTCATTGCCTTGGGCGCCCTGATGGCCCTTTCTTTATTGGCCCGGCCTTTGCGGGCCTCAAAGTTCTTTCGCTTCCTTACCTCCGTCCCCTTTTCCGTCATCCTGATTTGCGCCATGGCCCTTTTTGCCTTGGTCATGGGACTCGTACCTCAGCTGGCCCCCAAAGCCAACTTGGGTTCAGTCCTTGGCCCTGGCCAAGATTCGCCCGTCGCCCGCTTGGGCTTTCTCCAAGTGACCTCTTCTTGGCCGTTCGCCGTTTTGTACCTCATGACCCTGGTCGGCTTGGGCGCCACCGTGGCAATCGGTTTTGGCTTCCGGAGGCGGGTCTTTCTCCTTAACCATCTCGGCCTTTGGCTGATATTGCTGGCGGCTGGCCTTGGGGCCTCGGACCGGCAAAGGGAACTGATGAGGGTGCCGGAGGGTGGAGTGGAATGGCGAGCCAGCCGCGAAGGCGAGTTCGCGGAACTCGATCTGGCCATCCGCCTTGACGATTTCGTCATGGAAGAGTACCCGGCCCGGCTGGCCCTGGTCAATCCGGCCACCGGTAAGCCGTGGCCGTCGGAGAGTGCCCCGGCCCTTTTTCAAATCGAACCCAAATCCCCCAGGGGCCGTCTGGGCGGTTTTGACATAGAGGTCCTACAGTTTCTGGCCCGGGCCGTCCCCGTGGGCGAAGAGGGCTTCGCCGGGGCGGTCGTCAATGGAGCGGTCCAGGCGGCTTTGGTCAAGGCCACCGACCGGGAGACCGGCCAGTCGTTTGAGGGCTGGCTTACGGCCGGAAACGGTTTTGTCGGGCCGTCAAGCCTTCGTTTGGGCGAGGGGGGGGCGGATCGGCCTCATGGCCTGGTCTTGGCCATGACCCAACCCGAACCGAAACTCTTTTTGTCAAAGGTCAAGGTTTTCACCAAAGACGGCCACGAGGCCCAGGCCAACGTCTCGGTCAACCACCCCCTTCGGGCCGGGGACTGGCTAATCTACCAGCGTGATTACGACACTTCCGCTGGCCCCCTTTCGAGGTGGTCCGGGTTCGAATTAATTAAGGACCGCTGGCTTTGGTTGGCTTACGCGGGCTTCGCCCTCTGGTCGATGGGTTGCCTGGGACTAACCATGGGAGGTCGGAAGTAGCGTGTCCTGGGCATGGTACAACTATTTGGGCCCATTTTCGGCCGCCCTGTGGTTTGTGGGGGCCTTGGTGGTCATTTTAGGCCGGCCCAAGGCCGGGCAGGCCCTGGTCCTGGCCGGTGCCTTGGTCACCTTGGTTTTCATCGTCGGGCTATGGGCCTATCTAGGGCGCCCGCCTCTTAGGACCATGGGGGAAACCCGGCTGTGGTACTCGTTTTTTCTGCCCCTGGCCGGGGTTCTGGCCTTCCGGAGGTGGCCTTACGGCTGGCTTTTGATTTTCGTTTCCGTCCTGGCCAGCGTCTTTGCCATCCTTAACGTCGTCAGGCCCGAGATCCACTCCAAAGCTTTGATGCCTGCCCTTCAGAGCGTCTTCTTCGTCCCCCACGTCATTTTGTACATGCTCTCCTATGCCCTGTTGGCGGCCACGGCCGTGGCCTCCTTGGCCCAAATGCGCAATCTTTTTAAGACCGGGACGATCGACGACCAGCTTTACGCCTTTATCGACAACGCCGTTCGGATCGGCTTGGGCCTTATCATGCTGGGCCTAATCACCGGGGCGGTCTGGGCAAAGCAGGCCTGGGGTCACTATTGGTCCTGGGATCCCAAGGAAACCTGGGCCTTCGTCACCTTGGCCACCTACCTAGCCTACCTTCATCTTCGCCTTGACCGCCGCCGCCCGCGCCCCGGGTTGGTCCTGGCCATCCTGCCCCTTGGTTTTTTGTTTTTGATGATAACCTGGCTGGGCTTGTCATTTTTGCCGACCGCCCCGGGCAGCGTCCACAGTTACCAGTAGAGGGCGCCCCGAAGGCCCGGGCTGGGAGGTAAGTCCCGCGTCTCCATCCGTCGTACGGCTACTCCGCTATATCGCTACCCTTGACTTAAAAGTCCTTAATCAACATAATATGAGCACCCAAGCAGGCGAGCCATCCCGCCCACGCGGCCGTGGCCGGCCCTTATGGATGAAGACACTATGCTCTAGGCGGGGCCAAAAATGAATCAACTGGCAACGCCTGGGGAGGTTGAATAATTTGTCTGAAATTTCGCCTAAAAACGAAGCTTTTGTCCCAGAATCGAAGCTGACTTTGAGTCCCTTAGACAAAAAGCTTATTTTTTTACTTAGCGGGGATTTGGGGCCTTCGGAGAGACCCTATCTGGAACTGGCCCAAAAACTTGGCCTAACCGAGGAACGCGTTTTGGAGATGATCCAATCCTATCGAGCGGATGGCCTCATAAGGCGCCTGGGAGCGGTGGTGGTTCATCAGCGCTCCGGATTTAAGGCCAACGCCATGGTCGTTTGGGAAGTTCCCGAAAGCGACATTGACTCGATTGGCCTGACTATGGCCGATTTGCCTTACGTAAGTCATTGTTACTTTAGGCCGCCCCTGGAAGGTTGGCCGTTTAATCTCTATACCATGATCCACGCTAAGAACAATACCGAACTAAATCAGATGATAACTAAAATGGAATCCCTTAGTAAGCCAATATCATGGCAAGTTTTAGAAAGCGTTAAAGAATTAAAGAAAACATCACTTAATTATTTCTATGATTCATTATAAACTCAGTTGAGTTACTTATTTTGGGCCAGTTCAACGCCCATCTGGTAGGCAGCGGCGAGATCTTCCGGGAAACGTTTCTCGCGGACTTCTTTTTTATGATTTTCATCAAATAAAGGAGCGTGATATTTCCCATAATCGGTAAACTGCAGAGTATCGCAGCACGTAAGCTGCTTTATCATGGGCCCCCTTAGGCGGGTCAGCAAATTGGCGTGGGATTTAAATAAGCTCGCGTAACCATAAGGCTCCAGATACTCTCGCGGGATATTCATCGTGTAAATTAAGCCTACCGCTGGACCATTTTCCAAAACGGAAGGCGAGACCGGGTCGTAGGCAAGGTTAATGAAAAGGTAGCGTTCTATAAACGACCTTAAGGCCCCCGTGACATCGCTTAGGTAGATGGGGGAGCCCATGATCAAGCCCGTGGAATCCGACAATAACTCCAATACCTCGGTTAGCCCGTCTTTCTGGGCGCAAACGCCTTTTAGGTAGTTTTCTTTGGTTTTGCAATAAAAGCAACTTACGCAACCTTTGTAGTCTAGGTCATAGAGGTGGATTAGCTTGGTTTCCGCCCCTTGGCTGGCGGCTCCCTTTAGGGCCTCGGAAAGAAGCGTGGCGGTATTCCAGTTTTTCCTAGGCCCGCCGTTTAGGCCGACCACCCGGTGAGTTTTTAGTCCATTAAACTCATTTTCCATGGATATTGATAGTCTCCCGTTTAAAATCACCAGAATATAATAACTATAAATTGGTTTATTATAGTTATATTTATCTATTTAGAAACTATGTCAAAATAGTATTCTAAAAAAGTCAGGAGAATTAGATTGGCATACCCAATAATTGTTCAAGATTTTTTAGACATGATTGTCGCTCCCTCTCATTCAAGAAATGAAAGGGCTTTAGCCGATCTGTTCATGTCCAAAATCAAAGATCTTGACCTCCCCATGGAGATGGAAGAAGATCAAGCCGCTAGCGCCATTGGCGGCGACACCGGAAATATCATCGTCCGTCTGATTGGCCCCAAAAAAGGCGTTGAGCCAATAATGTTTTCGGCCCACCTCGATCGAGTCTCAAATCCCGGGACGATTAAGCCCGCCGTCTTGGAAAACGAGGATCGTATCGTCTCTGACGGGACCACCATTTTGGGCGCTGACGACGCCACGGGCCTAGCCGCTATTTTGGATGGCCTTAGGAGAATAAAAGCCGAAGGTCACCCCTATGGCGATATCGAATTAGTCATAACCGTGGCCGAGGAAGTTGGCTTGGTGGGTTCAAACTTTTTAGATTATAGTAAGCTCAAATCTAAAATAGGTTACGTACTTGATTGTAGCGGCCCGGTGGGGACCATCGTTAACCGCGCTCCAACCCAAAAAACCGTTGTGATAACCATCAACGGTCGAAGCAGCCACGCGGGCATGGCTCCCGAGGAAGGGATAAACGCCATTATGGTGGCCGCGAAAGCCATAGCCGCCATGCCTGAAGGGCGGCTAAGTCCCATCACGACGTCAAACTTTGGGGTTATCCAGGGCGGCAAAGCCACCAACATCGTCTGCGATTTGGTCAAAATAGAAGCCGAGGCCAGAAGCCATGACCAAGGCGAGCTTGACGCATACGTGGACAAAGTTGAGGAAACTTTCAAAAAAGTCGCGGCTGACTTTGGTGCCACGGTTTCGTTCACTTGGGTAAATGAGTATTCGTCCTTTCATATCAAGGAAACCGATTACGTTATTTCTTTGGCCAACCAAGCCTTTGAAAAGTTGGGCATCGCCCAAAACGTCCAAACCGGTGGCGGCGGCATGGACGCCAATCGCTTCAACGTAAACGGCATCAAGAGCGTTGGTTTGTCAACCGGCTATAAAAACGTTCACACCCAAACCGAGGAACAGCCGATTTCGCAACTAATCCTTTTGGGCCAAGTCGTTTCGGAGATCGTCAAAACCGCGGCCAACCGTCCGTAAGTCATATCATGACTTAACCTTATCACCCAAAGGAACAAAATACAATCGTTACCCCTTAACCTAAGCTATATGTCTAGGCAAAATTTAACTTAGCCTATTAATGTGACCAGTAAAATATCATAATAGAACTTGACCTTTATCTCAATAAGATATAAAGCTTTTGTTAAGTATAAAATATTTATGTTTATAAGATTAGCTAAGTGAAATGGTAAGTCGGCACACTCCGTTTTGCGACCGTTTGCGCCTAG
>JAITLH010000147.1 GCA_031277995.1 Deltaproteobacteria bacterium | reverse complement strand
GAATATATCGATTACGAGGCCCTGGCCGAGATCGCCCAAAGGGAAAAACCCAATGTGATCGTGGCCGGCGCTTCGGCTTATCCGAGGATCATAGATTTTCCGAAATTTAGGGAAGTGGCCGATAGGTGCGGGGCTTATCTCATGGTGGACATGGCCCACTTTTCTGGCCTGGTGGCGGCCGGGCTCTTCCCCTCGCCGATTCCTTACGCCGATATCGTGACCACCACCACCCATAAAACCCTTCGGGGCCCAAGGGGCGGCATGATATTGTGCCGGAAAATTCATGGCAAGGCCATTGACGAACAAATCTTTCCGGGAATCCAAGGCGGCCCGCTTCTTCATGTCATCGTCGCCAAGGCCGTGGCTTTGGGCGAGGCGCTGGAGCCGGATTTCATAGATTACCAGAAACAAGTCGTAAAAAATTGTCAGCGCCTGGGAATCAACATGGCCGACGCCGGATACCGCTTGGTTTCAGGCGGAACCGACACCCATCTGATTCTAATCGATCTAAGACCCTCGGGCATCACCGGCCAGGCGGCCCAGATCGCCTTGGACTCGGCCGGGATCACGGCCAACAAAAACGCCGTTCCCTTTGAAAAAGAGCGCTTCACCATAGCCTCTGGCCTAAGGCTGGGCACGGCGGCCTTAACTACCCGCGGTCTTCTTGAAGGCGATATAGACGTTGTCAGCGAGTTTATCGTCGAAGCCCTTCGCTTCATTGGCGACGAAAATAAGTTAAAAAAAATCAGGGCGAGGGTTGAAAATTTTATCCAAAAATTTCCAATCTATCAAAACCTAAAATAGCTTTCTGTCGTGACGGGTTCAAAATCGCTTCGCTTGACGGGGTTTTTGGTGACCCCCAAAGCCGGAAGTTTTTTGCGCCCATGGTGACAAGCGAATCATATGCCACTTGATCCAATAAGCCCAGGCGTTCTTTTCGATCACGCCAGAAGGGCTCGCATAGGCCTCCCGGAAGCCGTTTTTTGCCAAGGAAAACCAGTCTCAAGCTTAAAGGATTTGTTGGTTTTGTTTGGGCGGGGGCAGGGGAGTCCCGTTCTTTTTACGAGACTTGAGCCTTTCATCTTTGACTCCCTTGATGATTCACTTAAACAAGTTTACGATTACGATCCGGTTTCCAAGACCGCTTGGGGCGAAAAGTGCCCGCGGTCCGAGGTGTCGGGCAAGGTGGCCATTGTCTCGGGCGGCACGGCGGACGCCCAAGTCGCCAGGGAGGCGGCCAGGACCTTGGATTACCTTGGTTTTGAATATGGGTTATTTGAGGATAGCGGGGTGGCCGGGCTTTGGAGGCTGGCCGGGGCCTTGGAAGAGATAAATTCCCATCAGGTGGTCATAGTCGTGGCCGGCCTTGACGCCGCCCTGGCCTCGGTATTGGGGGGGCTGACCCCAAAGCCGGTACTGGCCGTCCCCACCTCGGTTGGCTATGGGCTGGCCCGCCAAGGGGAAAGCGCGCTGGCCAGCATGCTAATTAGCTGTTCTCCGGGCGTGGCCGTTTTTAACATAGACAACGGCTATGGGGCCGCTTGCTCCGCGGCCAGGATTCTAAACCTTTTGAAGGCCGATTCTCCTTTGGCCAAGGCTAACCTTGGCCAATCCCAATCCTAGCTTACGAAATAATTTTTGGCTTTTCCGAAACCAATGGAAATATTGGCCAAAAATTTTTTTCATGTCTTGATTTTTTTTGTAAAAATTCAATCGATTATTCGCGGGAGATACAATGTCCAGAAAAACTTTGACCGATCTCTACCAAATGAAGGCCAAGGGCGAGAAGATCGCCTGGCTGACCTCCTACGATTTCCCGTCGGCCCAGTTTTGTCAAGCGGCCGGGATGGACATGATCTTGGTGGGCGATAGCCTGGGTATGTGCGTTTACGGCTATAACGGCACGGTCCCGGTGACCATGGATCAATGTTTGGTCCACTCCGAAGCCGTGCGCCGCGGCGCCCCCGACGTTTTTTTGGTCGGGGACATGCCTTTTTTAAGCTACCAGATAAGCGACGCCGACGCCGTCTTAAACGCCGGCCTTTTTTTAAAGAAGGCCGACGTTGACGCCGTAAAACTTGAAGGCGGCGTTCGGATAGTTGATCGTATCAAGGCCATCTCCGATGCCGGGATCGTGGTCATAGGTCACATTGGCCTTACCCCCCAATCGTCCGGTCAATTGGGTGGGCATAAGGCCCAAGGTCGGACCGCCGACGCGGCCAAACTTACTTTGGAAGACGCCCTGGCCGTGGAAAAGGCCGGGGCCAGGATGCTTTTGGTTGAGGCCATCCCCCCGGAAGTAACCGAGGTTATCCACCAAAGGCTTTCCATCCCCGTCCTGGCCATAGGCGGCGGCCTTCCCTGCGACGGTCAGTTACTGATCATTTCCGATCTTATAGGCCAGTTCCAAGCTTTTACGCCCAAGTTTGTGAAAAAATACGCCAACGTCGCTAAGGTTATAACCGAGGCCATCTCCGAATACGTCAAGGACGTCAAAAACTCAAAATTCCCAACCCTGGAGTATACCTACTCCATGCTCCCCGGCGAGGTCGAAAAGTTCCACAAACTGGTTGGCCACAAACCCGCCGCGAAAGCGGCCCCTAAAGCGGCCCCTAAAGCGGCCTCTAAAGCTGCCGCGAAAGCTGCCCCTAAAGCTGCCTCGAAAGCGGCCCCCAAGAAGTCAAAATAATCGACCCAAGCGACATTTTGGCCAACCGACGAAAGCCCTTCTCCGTAACGGAGAGGGGTTTTTTCGCCCAAGGGGCCTTGCTCCTTTGGCGGGCAAAATCGCCCCTTGGCGGAGTTTGAAAGGCCAAACGGGTAAAACCCCCAACCCAAGGGTTTGAAGCGCTTCCAGACCACCTAGCGGCCGTATGTGGGGGAAGTTTCGCCGGGGTCACCCTTGTTCCCAAAGCCGCGCCTTAACCCTAAAGCGAAAGGAGAGATTATGTCCATAATTTTGACGGGAGGGGCCGGGTTCATAGGCAGCCACTTATGCGCCCGTTTCACTAAGGGGCGAGAGCGAGTATTGGTTTTGGACAATCTTAGTCGCGGCAAAGAAGAGTACTTGTTTTCCCAAAGTGACCAAAATTACCTATTTTTTCAAAAAATAGATGTCGCGAATGCCCCCTTGGTAGCTTCCGTGGTTAAAGAATTTCATCAAAAGTATCCCGTGGACATTGTTTGGCATATGGCCGCCAATTCGGATATTCAAGCGGGTATCAAGCAACCGAGCGTTGATTTGAACGATACTTTTATGACCACTTTTTCTATTTTAGAGGCCATTCGTCCCCTTGGCATAAAAAAGTTCACTTTCGCTTCTAGCGATGCCATTTACGGCGACCATGGCCCAAAATTAAAACTCACCGAAAAGACTGGCCCTTTACTTCCAATTTCATGTTACGGGGCGATGAAATTGGCCTCGGAAGCCCTTCTTAGCGCCTCGGCCGAAAGTTTTTTGGATCATGTTTGGATCTTTCGGTTTCCTAACGTCGTGGGGACCCCGGCCACCCACGGGGTGATTTTTGATTTCATAAATAAGCTTAGACGAACCCCAGATAGGCTTGAGGTTTTGGGTGACGGTACCCAAAAAAAATTGTACATACATATTGACGAGCTTTTGGAGGCGATGGATTTTATCGTGTCTAACTCAAATGAAAAAATGAATATATTTAATATTGGGCCTGACGATTCCGGCTGCGCCGTAACCCAGATCGCCCAAGCGGCGGTTGAAATCGTCAGCCCCTCGGCAACCATTGTCTACGGTACCGAGCCTCGCGGCTGGGTTGGCGACATCCCCAAATTTCTTTATTCGGTGGATAAACTATCTTCGTTAGGTTGGGGTTCCAAAAGTTCGTCGATTGAGGCGGTACGTAAGGCCATAGTGGAGATTTCAGGCCAAGGGTCGGAAAAGGTTTAACCCTAAAGGCTAACGGTCTTGGTCGAGCGGATTTTTTTTGAATATTTATGTAAAAACTCATAAAAACTTATAAGCGCCAATGAAACGGGATAAACCGGTGTCCTTTTTTTTGTTTTCCCGTTTAGGTTTGGTTTTAATCGTGGATCAAAAGAGGTAAGGTAAGGGTTAGAAGGCGGTATTGGCGGTTTGGTTTTACTACTAATATGGAGTTTATAGCGGCTGATATCTTTTATTTGAGGATTTTAGAAACTAGACTATTCATCTTTTCAATAATTAGTTAGAATTTAAATAAGACAATTTGATATTAATATAGTTAAAAGTGGTAATATTTATTATCGTATGAAGTTAATTAATAATTGGAAAAATATTTAAAAAGTCTAGGTTCATAATTTCTCTTTTAAGACTAGACAAAAAACATGCATTGTGCTAAATTGGCGAGAAGGAAAATATTTTAAGGCTTACAATTTCTGCCCATTGGCGGTGAGCAAGTGAGCTAAACGCCCCAAGGATATAATCAATATTTTTCCGAATGTCCATTCTTGGTCGAGAGAACCTTTCGGCTGCGATTAGGCGCCGTAGTTATGGGGATTTTAACATACTTAATTCGACGTTTAGTCTATTGACCTCAAAATTCATCGCGTGTTTCACAGTCTTTAAGGATTAATTATGCCCGAGTTTTATCATCCATCCGGGAAATTTTCTCCGCCGGCCATTATATTAATTCCTTTGGTCACGTCGGTAATGGCCAGTATCCTGGGGATAGTCTACGCCTATGTAACTTGGTATAACCCCATAATTTATTTAGGGGTTATTTTTCCTTTGGCTTACGCCTATGGGGTTTATTATTGTTCTTCATGGGTTTTGAAAATAACCCCAGTGCGTAACAATGTCTTGGCTTTTTTCTTGTTTTTCTTTGGTGGTTTAATTGGCTACGTTTTTCACGCTTTGGTGTGGCTTAATTTATTCATTCACCAGACTGAACAATTTTATAGCTTAGGCAGCGGCTCAAACGCTATTGGTTTTGTGGTTTCTACCGTTAATTGGAGGGTTTTATTTACCGAAGTTTTTAATTTAGACTATTCCATAAATTATCTTTTGATGGTTATAGACAAAGGCGCTTGGACCATCATTGGCCATGAGGTAAAGGGCCTTCCTTACAGGGTAATTTGGTTGGCCGAATTTTTGATATTTTCCGTTTCCTTAGCCGTTTTGTGCCGAAACGAAGCCCGAAAACCTTTCTGCGAAACGCTAGGCCAATACCTTCAAAAGACCACCATGCCGCATCTTCTTAGGGTTCCTAACGAATTGGATCAACTTAAATACAAATTTGAGCAAGGCGAATACGGTTACGTCATGATTGCCCCGATTGAGCCAAATAGCCGGTATAATCATCTAATAATTGATCTTTATTATCTTGACGAGGTCGACGACGCCTATTTAACCGTGACCTTGGTTACCCACGTAAAAAACAAGAAAGAGGAAACCAAATTGATTGAATACGCCGGCATTCCCAAAATTCAGGCTGACCAGCTCATAAAGCGTTTTGGCGAAGGCGTCCCGGCCAGCCCTTATTGAAATTTTTTCGCGACCAGGGGCGGCGGATAATGACCCGGCGGGACCGGATGGATTTGGGGTTTTTTGCGTTAAATCCTCAGGCCGTCACAAATCCCCGCCCTTTTTTTGGCCTCGAAGGGATAAGTGGAGTATCGTTGGCCTTTTGGGGGGTAGGCGGGCCGACAGGGGCAGAATTGGTTTGGATGATTGGCTGTCTGGCGTTGAATCCAGGTTAAAAGTTGTGATATTCTTTTTTGGGAAAAAGGAAAATTCTTTTTGGCTATCCCATTGGAAAGTCAAAGGATTAACCGACGCTTAACGGATTTAAAGGTATCGTTGCCATCTAGTCCACAAAAAGCCGAGACGGTTTTTTCCGAAATTGACGCAAATTTTTGTCTTAAAGAGCTTTGATTGTTTGTAATTTTAGCATTTTGTTAAAGTTATTAATTCGTTTAGGTATTATTTAGGTAGTAAAAGAAATTTAAAATTACCAAAAATAGTAAAAATTACCATATTTAGCCAACGGAAGCGCGAGCTTCCAATAAGTGCTTTTAGCGGGCATTTTGGCTGGTGTGGTTTTTT
>JAITLH010000125.1 GCA_031277995.1 Deltaproteobacteria bacterium | reverse complement strand
TTTAGTTTATCTATATTAATAATACTAAATAGACTAAATTTTTTTTGAGCCTGACCTTGGCCAGGCTATTTTTTAGGATTTGTCATGTCTAAATGCGTCTTTTGTGAGATAGCCAATGGTCGAATCCCTTCCATAAGAGTTTACGAAGACAATGATTTTATCGTCTTCATGGATATAAATCCCGTTACCAATGGGCATTGTTTATTGGTGACCAGAGAACATTATTCCACTTTAGTTGACGTTCCGGATGATATTTTAGCCAAGGCCCTGCCTTTGGCTAAACATTTAGCCCAGGCGGTCATGTTGGGCGTTGGGGCCACCGGGTTTAACCTCATCGGTAACAATGGGGCCGTCGCCGGGCAGTTGGTTGACCATTGGCACCTTCATATCATCCCCAGGTGGGAAAAATCCGAGTTGCCGTTAAAGCAAGGCGACCCGGCCGACATGACCAAGCTGCCTTTCGTGGCCGACGCCATTAGGACCAATCTCTAAGGGCGAGCGGGAAAGGGAACCTCTGGCTGGGTAAAGGGGTTTGGCCAGGTTAACTTGGTTTGGACAATAGGGAATACTTTGGCCTTGGCTTTGGTTAAGGGCGGCCCGGGTTTGTTTATTGGGGGGCGCTAACGAATAGTCTTTCCGAGAGGCGTTTGGGCTGGGGTTAAGGGACAATTTGGCGAAAAAGAGGCTTTGGTCTTAAAAATTGTTTTTTTAAACTTTAAAGAAGTTTTTTTTGGCCAAAAGTTAGGCTGGATAGGGACTAGATTAGTTTTTAGGGGGACATTGTTTTTATCGATTGCGCGATTAAGCTTCAACTTTGTTTCCTAAAGCTCGATCACGCTCTAAGATGGTATTTTTTGGATAATTAGTATTGGGAACGATTGATGGTGGGTAAACGCCCGGTTATGTTTTGGGACGTTTTTTTTGGGGTTTGCGGGCTTGAAAGTATTTGTTTAAGCGCGGCTTTAGGGGCCCGGATAAAAATTAACTCTCCCATGAAACCCACTTTTTTTGTCGTCGGGCCATTAGGGTGAGTGAAAAAATAATTTAACTTATCGTCCCTTATAACCGATCAGAATAATGGGCCCGGTGTCCATTTTGATTCGCTTGAGCGTTCCCAAAACCATTTTTACTTTTTTGGCTTGTGGTTTTACCTTTTTCGCTAGTGACTTAAGTTTCGGTAAAGTTTAGATCGCGCTTTTTTGTCAACGGGAGTTTAGCCTATGCCTCCAATTGGAATAATCGTAGTCATCGGGTGCGTCATCGGCGGCTACATGATGCACCATGGAGTGCTGGCGGTCCTTTGGCAACCCAACGAGGTCATTATCATCTGCGGGGCGGCTTTTGGCTCGTTTTTGATCGCGAACCCCATGTCGCTCATTAAGGAAACCTTTAAATCCTTGCCGAAGATTGTTTTTGGCAAAGAAATCAAAAAAGACCAGTTCGTCGACTTACTCCTTTTGCTTTATGAGTTTTTGTCCATAGCCAGAAGGGAAGGCATGCTGGCTTTGGAAGAGCACGCCAACAAACCCGATTCCTCGGCCATATTCACCAAATACCCTTCCATCATAAAAAACCACCACCTGAAAGATTTTTTAGCCGACAACCTCAAGGTTTTCGTCAGCGGCAACATCGAGCCCATCGAGTTTGAAAACTTGATGGACATCGATACCGACACGCATGAACACCACGGGGCCTTGGTGCCCACGGCCCTGACCACGGTTTCCGACTCTTTGCCGGGTTTGGGCATCGTCGCGGCCGTTTTGGGCATCATCACCACCATGGGCCTAATGAGCGAACCCCCGGAGATCTTGGGCGCCTCGGTGGGCGCCGCCCTTTGCGGTACCTTCCTTGGCCTACTTCTTAGCTACGGCTATATGGCCCCCATGGCCAAGACCTTGGAAAACCAAGCCCACGATTTCGACACCATCCTCAAAGTGGCCAAGGCGGTTTTGGTGGCCTTCGCCAAAGGCTTACCCCCGGTCATGGCCGTGGAGTTCGCCCGCCGGGCCATCCCCAGTAACTGCCGCCCTTCCTATGAAGAGATGGAAGAGCTTCTAAAGTCGGTAAAAAAATAACGGATCATGAGCGCGGACAAAAAAAGCCCTCCACTGATTAAGAAAATCATCAAAAAAGGCCACGGCGGCCACCACGGTGGCAGCTGGAAAGTCGCCTACGCCGACTTCGTGACCGCCATGATGGCTTTCTTTTTGGTCATGTGGCTTTTGGCCATTTCGTCCGAGCAAGGCAAGGAGGCCTTGTCAAACTACTTTGAAAACCTAACCATGACCGACGCCGTTTTTAACGGCGGATTGCCGTCCAATTTTGACGGCTCAAGCCCGGGCATTTTGACCGGGGGTTGCTTTGAGCTTAAACAAATGGGGGAAGAACTAGACAAACGCGAACAGGCTTTGGACGAAAGGGAAAAGGCCCTAACCGATCGTAGCGACTCCCGTCCCGACATGGGGGCCACCAGGCCCACCGATCGACCCCAGGATCCCAGCTTAACCGATCTTCCCGAAGGCCAGGAAGGCGGGGAAGGCTCAACCCAAACCGGCATCGCCCCCGGGGAAGGCATTGATCCCCAGGGCGTGGCCCCGGGCGAAGGCCCGGGTTACCAACCCCAACCGGTCATCCCCGGCCTGGGTCAGGGCACGGCCGAACAAGCCAGGCAGGCCAAGGCCCAACTGGCTTCCGATCTAGCCACTTCCGTTTCCAATAGCCTGGGGGGAGAAGGCGGCCTGGAAGGCCAGTTCATGGTGGAGTACGTTCCGGGCGGGCTTAAGATCCAGCTCCTGGACAAGGAAGGCCGCCCCATGTTCGTAAGCGGACAACCCAGGCTAACCCCCCTGGCCCAGCTCATACTAACCACGGTAGCGGAAAGGCTCACCACGATACCCAACAAAATCGCCATCGAGGGCCATACCGACGCCGTGGCCACGACCAGCCAGGAACTGACCAATTGGGAACTCTCGACGGCCAGGGCTTCGGCGGCCAGGCGTTTTTTGTCCAGACACGGCATTACCGACAATCGCCTGACCATGGTAGCCGGCTACTCTTCGACCCAACCCCTGCCCGGCACCAACCCCACCGATCCGGTTAACCGCCGCGTGGCCATCATGATCTGGGACGAACCTCCCCAACCCGAACCCCAGGCTCCCACCCCCACCCCGCAACCCCAACCCTCGCCCCCGGCGGCCGGAGGCCCGGCGATCTCTCCAAGCCAGCCCCTACAGCCCATTAGGCCGGCCACCCCGCAGGCGCCCCAACGGCCCTCCCAAGAAACTCTCGAACAGATGCTCTTGGACGAAACGCTCCGCAGGGCGGCCACCCCCGATACGGGAACCTCGGGCCCCCCGGTGCCTTAATCCCCCCAAAAACCCCTCAGGTTGACATTAAGTTTCGCCGCGTCCGGGTTTGGTTTTTAACAAAATCCCACTCGCGCCCGGTTTGGCGCTTAGGCCCATCGGCCCAATCGCCTGCCCGGATTGCCCGCTTGGCCAATGGCCATGTTGGCGGCCATGTTGTCATCTTCGCCATCTAATTGACCTTCGGCCCCGCCACTAACCTAACCTCTGGCCTAGCTTCTAACCTAGCCTCTGGCCTAGCCCCTTAGCCCTGTCATTGGCCAAGTCATTGGCCAAATAGCGGCCTTATGTAGCGGCCTTATTTATCGGCTAGGAGAGGCCTTAGCCATCGGGGAAAAGAGTTGGCCAAGTCGCAGGCCAAAATCGTTAGCCAAAA